>DATNKC010000446.1:0-49249 GCA_035603615.1 Steroidobacteraceae bacterium
ACACCTAGTGGGATTTCAGATAGGTAGTCGACGCCGGCTGCGTCGCCGCCTTCGGCGAGCTGTAGTGCTTCCATTTCATTGCGGATAGCCGCAAGGGTTTCGGGTGGGCTCCCGTCAACATCCAAGCCTTTGGGGCCGTTCTCGCCTTCATGTGAAATCCACCATTGGCGCTTGCCTCTGGACCAGAGTTCGGCGGAGGTGGCCATGACGTGCTCTTCGATGAGACACAGAAGGATGTCTTGATCGTTCGAGAGGTGGGCCAGATCCTTCGGTTTCAGGTACGGGCAGCCGTACTTGTTGTGCCAAATCACGCGCCAGCCGGTGTCGAGCTTCGCCATGCAGTCCAGGGATTCGGGTATTTCTTCGGTTTCGGCTGTTGGGGTTAGGCCGAGCTTTTGGACGAACTGGTCGGCGCATTGTTCGCGAACCGCGCACCACGTGATTGAGAAACCCATGTTGATTTGTCCTTATGTATCTGGGGTGCAATGCCATAGTCCGTGTGAATTGAGCCAATCGATAACGCGGCCCCAGTGATCGCCTTCAGCGTAGCCGCGAATTGTTAAGGTCACGTCCGCAAGATCTTCTCCATGGCCTTACCCTTCGCCAATTCATCGATCAGCTTGTCGAGATAGCGAATTTCCCGCATGGTGGGTTCGGTGATGTCTTCCACGCGGACCCCGCATATCACACCCTTTATCAAAGTCCGCGAAAGATTTGGGTGAGGTGCTTGCGCAAAAAAGGCTTCGAAGTCTTTTTGTCCCTCGAGTTGCGCTTCGAACTGTTTCTGGCTGTATCCGGTTAACCAAAGAATGATTTGGTTGACTTCGGCTTTCGTGCGCCCTTTCTTCTGTGCTTTAGCCACGTAAAGCGGATAGACACTTGCGAAGCTCGTTGCGTAGATTCGGTGCTTTGTCATGGCATCCTCGACAGCGGTCCATTCTAGATAGATAGCCTAGTCCAATATTTGGTGCGGAAGCGAATGGAGTGGAGACTCAGAGGGGACGCGGCCGAGCCGCTCGGCGCTGGCGCGCCAAGAGGGGCCTGTCGTTGCGACAGGCCTTCTCCATGGAAGGAAGTGTCGACGGAGCTGTTAGTCGAGAGCCAATTGCCACATGGGTGAGCAACACGGTTGCGAACGCCCGAACAGGAGTTCGGGCAGGTCCGCTAGCGGAGCAGGAAGCGAAGCGACGCGGTGGCAACGGATCGAAGAACGCTTCGTTCCAGATCCGGAAGGCGAGCAAAAGTCACGTCTTTTACTCGCCGTGCCGGGCGAGTGCAGGGTGAGCCGCATGCGGCGAACGCCACTACAGGAAGTAGTGGCCGGACCGTCAGCGCAGCAGGATAGCGGAGCGCAACGGACGAACAGCTCGGCCGACGGAGAATACCCGGCCGACGGAGAAGTTAGTGCAGCGATTCCGGTTGCCAGAACGTGCCATCCTTAGTTTTCACAATCTTGCCGATGCCGGGAAATGGGAAGTGCTCGGAATAGAGGCGCTGGCCGGTCGCGACCGAGTTGTTGACGAGAGTGACGCGTGTCGCGGCTCCCAGCTGCTGGTCGCTGTCGAAAGCCACCTGCCAAGAGGGCTTGCCGACAGAAATCACAAAGCTGTGCATGGCATCGCCGAAGACCAGCACGCTATCGGGCCCTTCGCCGATGAGATACCCGGAGTGACCGGGCGTATGCCCCTTGAGCTCAACGGCCTTGACGATACCCGGCAGTAGATTCGCGCCGGGCTGGAAGGGTAAAACCTTCGGCTTGATTGTCATTACGAACACCGAGACGTGTTGAATCGCCATGTTCTTCGCTTGCGTCTCGGTGAGGTTCGACAGCCAATTCCATTCGGGCGCGGACATATGAATGGTGGCATTGGGGAATGCGAGCGCGCCGGAAGGCGTGATGAGTCCGCCGATGTGATCGCCGTGGGCATGCGAAATAAAGATGTCCGTGACGCTGGCTGGCTTCTCGCCTGCCGCCTTCATGGAGTCAGGCAGCTTGCCGCCGATGTCGCCATACCAATTGCCGACGCCGGTATCAAACAACAGCACGTGCTTTCCGGCGTGCACCAGCAGCGGCTGAATGCTGAACTCAAGGTGGTCGGCGGGAGCCCCTCCCGCCTTCAGCACCGCGCCGACTGCCTCGTTCGACTGGCCGACGACGAAGCTTTTGCCATCGTTCGGCATCTCGATCACACCGTCTTTGAGTGCGACAGCGCGATAACCACCGATCTTGAAAACTTTAAATTGCGCGACGGGAGTTGGCGGTGCGGCCGCAGCGCCATCGGCCGCCGCAGCATGGGCGATTACGGTTGATAGCGACATCAAGAAGACGGAAAGGACTGCGAACGGAAATCGGCGGCGATCTTTCATGCGGTTACTCTTAAGCTTTAAGACGGCTGCATTCTAGCAATTAAAGTCGGGTTATTCAGATGGACCGCCGGCGAAGGTCGGCAATTGATCGCTCGTGCGTGTCACGCTGCCTCCCCGAAGAACAGATGGTGGGAATACAAACTAAGGATGTGGAAATAAGCGATCATCCCAACGAATGGATTCGATGCTCAATGTGCGAATGCGAGCGGCGTGCGGATGTGCGGGATTGATGAGGGCGTTGCGCTCGACGTCGAAGACGACGCTGGGCACGAGCAGAATTGCGCTCTCTGCGCGCTCAAGCCAGGCGTCACCGGCTTGGCGGCTGATTTTCAGATCATCGTTTCGCCAGCCGATGCGATGCGTTTCATCCAGTGTGGTTAAACTCAGGTCGTCGGAGAATTCGAAAGTGACGCAGACTTGGTGTTTGGGAATTTGGCGGCCGGTGTGGACTAGTTTCTCCAGCATCGCGCCGGCGTAAGTGGTGCAGGCATAAATGACTGCGCGGCCGGGTGAGTTCCAGCGGGCGCCATAGATGCGCGCGCCCTCCCCGCTTTCAGGATTGAAGCGTGAGTCCGCTATTCGGTATAGACGCACGCGATCGCGCGCTTAAGAGCTAGACCGGCAGGCCATAGATGGCGCGCATCACGAGATCTTCAACTTGACGGGCGCCGAGTTCGGTCGCGGCGTTGTCGAGCGGCGTGCGGTTCTGCAGTTCGGGATGTGGTGTGCTCAGAAAACGCTGTGCGGCTGCGGGGTCGTCCCACAACAATTCGGCGAGTGCGATGACTCGAGCAAGGCGCTCGGTTTTTTCGCTCTCGTGTAATTTCAATCGAGTGCGGCGTTTAAAAGTGGCCGAGGGGACAATGCCGTGGAGTAACGCGAGGCGGGCTTTGCCCGTGACGCCGGTGCGAGCGATGACGCGGATGAGCGCGCTGCGCGGTAGTCCTCTTTCAACGGCTGCGGCCAAACCGGCCATGCCGCGGGCGGTGGGCTTCAAGCCTAGGATTTCCTCGACGCGCTCTGCGGGCATGGACATGGGGTACCTCGTTGTGTCGATCTTAGGTCCATTTGAGCCGTAATTCAAGCTCATATGAGCCTTCTTCGTCGGCCGGGCCGTTCGGGTGTCCATACCCTCGCCCAGCACGGCGAATCAAAGGCGTGGCTTCGATTCGCCTTCCGGACTGTGGTCCGTTGCCACTTCTTGTGGCAATTTTCAGGCCGACACGATTTTCGAAGAAGGATTTATAGGTAACTACAGGAGAGAATATAGTTGGAATGTGTAAGATATTGAATTTAAAAGTATAAATGGCATTCGCGGGGAGAGATGCAACGCTTTCTCGGGAGTGATGCGACGGTTTTGCGGAAGAGTTGCGACGCGAAGGTTCATCGGGTGCGGAGAAATAATTAGCGGAATCAAAGAGCGCCCTCCCCTGCCCTGGTTGCAACTCGCTGTTTTCACGTTCATTTCTGGAGAATCGGATAAGAAATAGAGGCACTGCGCGGAAGAGATGTAACGCTCATGCACTTGCTCGCAGTGCTTTGCTTAAGATGTCGCGGCCGGAAATCGATCGAAATCCATGTCGCTCATAGAGGCGTTTGGCCGCATTTAGATGCCCCTCGGACTCGCAGAAAAGGCAAGCAATTTTTGAAGAGCGACACTCAGAGGGAAATCCTCTCATAGCACGCAAAATATTTTCAAACAGTTCGAATTCCTAGTCACCAACCGCTGGCGTTCGCGCCACGCATGGCTTCCACAATCAGATTGACTGACTTAGTAAGACGAGAAAAAACCCCGCATCATGTCGAAACTAGTTTTCGCACTCGCAAGAATCCCTAACACTTGACGCACACACGCGTAATGTCCGGCTGGCGCCGTTGAACAGCCGCTTGGCGACCTGGCGGCACGAATTCGCATACAGGATCGTCCCTTGGACCAAATCTGTTTGGTCAAGGTTGATTCCGATTCGACTTCGCTGCGAATTGGCGCAGCGACCCTTCGGCAAGCTCCCGTCGATATCCTCGATTTGATTGTGCTGAATCAGCAGATTGCGCACCAGAGGCCAGTCGTGCGGCGACGGCCCGGCATGCCAAGACAGCATTGTTGAAATGCCGCCCCCTCGCAACCCATCGGCGTGCTCAACCGTGTTACGGACTATCGAAACGCCATAGCTCATAACCGGTGGAGGCGACGAAGGGGTTGGAGAGGCTCCATACCACCCTGATATTCCCGATTCACTACAATTGGAGTCCCAATCGTACTTGCCGTGAATCGCGTTGTCGCGAATCTCGAGAAACATCTGCGCCATCGCCCATGAGGTGCATTCCTTACACGCCGGATCGATGGCGCTGTATCCCTGCTGAAACTTTATGCCGTCGGCGTCGAACTGCACATTTCCCTCGATCACCGAATCGGTGCTCGGTGCCCACATCGTTATGACGCCCCCTTTTGGCTCGGTGCGATTGCTCTTCCGGCACAACGGCTGTCGCTGGTCGATTCGATTGTTGACTGTATAGACCTGCCAAAATTGACGTTGGACGACGACGCGGCTCATTCGGGCCACCGGCAAGACATCCCACGATGGCCGGACCCTAAATGTGGCTTGCGCAGTCCGGGGATCGACCGCGTAACTTGCGATCTGTCGCGCTTGCCCGAGCCCAGGCCCCTCAACGACTTGGACCCAATGCTCAGAGTAGTACTCCGACAAGGGAACCTGACGATCATTCTGGGTGTGAGTCAATTGGCCTGATACCATCAACGCGTCTTCGGTTGCGTTCTGTACCGTCATCGCTTGCGCGAAAGCAGAGGTATTGCCGTTATCGTCGTAGGCGATTGCCTCACCATCGCCGAGCTTGTCGCCGGTGCAAGTGGCCACATTGCCGTCGACCAGACTCATCTCCTGGTTGTTATTGAGCGACCAAAAAAATGCGGCCCGCCAGCCATGCGCGTCCGTCGGAGCGTACAGATAGTCAGGCGAGGCTCCGTCGGCGGAGTTGCCGCTGAAATCAAGGTGATGAGACGCCCCCAATGAGGTGGCAATGACGCCCTGCCCTATTTTGGCGTCGATGTAGGAGCCGGGCTTGAACGTATTGAACGCCACGATGGAATCGTCGATGCGATATTTCTTGGTGGTGTCGTAGCGATTGCCGCTTAGATCCAACCCGAGGCGATAGGCGCCGAATTCGTTGTGGGTCAGGATTAAATGACGTATAGGCGCACCGGAGTCTGCAATCGCGACGCTCGGTCGATCAAAAATATTTCGTGTGATGATGATTTCATCGACCGGCCTTTGCTGCGAAAGATCGAGTCGTCGAGAACCGTCGTAGAGCGCGCCCAGTTGAAAGAACGGACACGGCGGGTCGTTTGGCGAATATATATTCGCGTCAACGAATGCAAATCCTTCTACGATACTGCCCCCGAGGAGGCTGAATGCCGCTCCGGTGCAAGATCCCTGCGGCTTCTCACGGATCAAGCGGGTCAACTTTGCGCCGGCGCCGCGCAGATTCACGCCTTTGGGAAGTACGATTCCATCGCGGGAGGGAAGCAGCTGCATGCTGCGATCCATTAATATCCACGTGCCCGCGTCAAAATCTATTTCTCCGCCGCCAGCGAGGCGCGCCGCAGAGATCGCCGCGATCAAACACGGCGTGACATCGCCAGCGGGGCGGCAGCCGCCGAATGCCGCATCACTCACGTTGAGCTTGCGCGAAATCGATGGATCGGCCCGAACTGTTAGCTTTTGCTGGTCGACCGATATCCATCCGACGCCGTCCCGCGAGACTTGCACCACGTAAGCGCCCGCGGAAATCCTCGCCGGTAGATCAACCTCCGCGACAAAACGTGCGGTAGCGAGTTTCGAGCCGTCCGCGCGATGCACATTGAGGGTGTAGCTTTGCGCGCCGACGAGTCTAACCCGCGTGATCGCTCCGGGCGCGGCCTCTAGATTGCGTCCCACGATCTTGATGGTGCGCGGCAAGTTGGCCAGGGGCTTTGAAACATTGACGTAGTCCGGCGCTATCCAGAGCGGGCGCGCGTCGTTGAACTTGACGGCGTCGCTCCATTCATTGGCTTTGGTGTGAACCCACAACGCGTACGCCTGGCCCGGCACCATCACCGCAGGCAGCTTTATCGTCAACGAATAGGGAATGTTGGCCGTGGATACCACGGCCGCGATGCCCTCGTGCCCGTCGGACCGCGTCGGAATCGACTGCGGCGGCGATGGCCTTCGGGTGGTGTCTTCCAGCGCGCGATACACGACCATGTCGTCCGGCGCAAATCCGTCGCCGGGTATCAGGAGCAAGTCGTCGGGATCACCATGTACGGGGCTTTGGTAATTTGGCCGGGAATAGACTGACGGAGGCGTAGCGCTCGCCGGAGCCGTCTGCAGTATCGCGATCGCAATTGCGGTAGCTAACAGTGCCGGCGTTTGGCGCATGCAGGCGAGGCTATTTCAGTGCGCCGATCGTTTCAAATACGTGTGACCATCGTGCTTGGTATGTGTGGTCACGAATGCTGCGCTCGCGCGCGGCTTTTCGAATAGCCGCGGCGCGATCACGATCACTCAACAGTTCCGCAATTATCCGCGCGCAATCGGCCGGATTGCTGTAAGTGACAATCTCGCGGCCGACATCGAAAACCAGCGCTAGTTCGGGATTGTGTTGGGTCAAATACAAAGCGCCGCTCATGGGTACTTCGAAATCTCTACCCTTCAGGCACACTAGACTGCTCGAGTAGCCGACTCCGCCGCAACCGAGATTGATGCGGGTCTTCGCATAGATCGCCCGCATATCCTCGTTCGATACGGCGCCATTCGGCCAGCCAGTGCCGAAACATTCGACTTCAATCCCATATCGACGCAATTCTCTAATGAGCACCGGGCGCCAACCGAATCGTGCCCCGATAAAGGACACATCGAACTCGAACGGCAAATCGAGGGGTCGATGCAAATCCGGGTCGGCAGCCTCGGCATGGAACATGGCAAGTCCGCCTTCGACGAAATACTTCAGCGTGCCCTGCGGATCGCTGGTCAAATTCAAGTCGACGGTACTGCAGATTTCAGCCGTACTGACGTGACGATCGCCGAGCTTGGGGCCGGGCCACAGAGTCTTGTCGTCAAAACAGAAATTCGTCGTCACGGCCCCATGCGCGGCCATTTCAGCGAAGACTTTGGCGCTCAGCGTATATCCCGAAGAATAAGCGACGACTACGTCCACGGCCCGTTCTCGCGACGCCGCATGGAAGGCGTCCAATAAGGCGCTGCTCATGGAATCGCGCACTTCAACCCAGTTCGGCGCGGTATCGTCGAATCCCCGCGAACGCCACTCGAATGTCGTGACCTTGCCGAAGGCAGACAGGGCGGTTGACAAAATGCCTTCCCAGTTTGTCAGCGGGTAAACGAGAAAAACATGCAGGCCACCGATTTTTTTCGGCCAGCCGAGAGCCGCCGCGCGCCGTCCAATACGCTGCGCCACCGTTGCTCTCAATGTGGCCTCATCAGACGGCGCTTGGATGCCAAGATGCTGCGCTCTTGCCAGATATCGCCGGCGGATCATCGCCGCGTCCCGTTCCACCAAGGTGGCCTTCACGAGTGCATTTGCTGCGACCGCAAGCGGAAGTTTCTTTAGGGATTGCTTGAGATCTCTCACCACTAAAACCACCCTTCACGGGCGAGAAGCCGCGAGTCGCGCCGTACGAACATCAGATCCGCGTGGACCAGATCATTATCCGCGGGACGTTGAATGTAGGTGCAGATGTCGTACATACAGAAATTGCGCTCGCCCAGGAACGAGACGACTTCGTGCGCCAACGCGCCACCCTCGTAGTATTGCCGGAATGACAATTCCAGCAGGAGCAATTCGGTGCTTTCGAGGCAGCGCCCCGCCCCTTTGAGCACCTCCAACTCATACCCTTGCACATCGGCTTTGATGAGCAACGGCGACGGTAAATTGGCCGTGGTCAAGAATGAATCCAAGGTGCGGACTTCCACCGATTTTTCCGATCCCAAGAAATCCTTACTGGGGAAGAAACTGGATTGATCTCCATGACAGTGCAGAACCAAATTTCCGGGGACCGCACCTATCGCACCATGCCAGACGCAAACGCGAGCATCGTCCTTGGCCATCGCGGCCAAGGCGGACTTGTTGGCATCCAGCGGGTCAATCAATAGATAGTGCGCCTCGGGAAATACGGCTTGGCATTCGCGCGTCCACTGACCGTTTGAGGCGCCGACATCAATGACGCCGCCAGGATGGAACCCCCGAGCCTTGGCGCGCCGGAGAGCGGTCGGAACACCTTGTGGTCCCCAATCGGCACCCACGACTCGCGCTCCAAAGAGGCGAGCAATGGAATTGAGCGTCGATTTTGCTTGATCACGCCAGCCTAACATTGGAATTCCATCGCTACGCCGGCAACTGCGCTTGACCGATTCGCGCCTGTCTCAGAGCGAGATAGAGCATGAGCGCGGCACCGATGGCCTGCAATGCGAAACTCGCGCAGGTGGCCTCCGCTGCGCCGATAATGCCGTTGCGGGAAACAAGCACCAAACTGAACAAGATATTCGTCGCAGCCCCAAGCGCCATGGAAGGCAGCAATCGTGCCGACCGATTGAGCGACAGCAATCGCGTCTCAAAGATCTGGTTCACGCCGAATATGCCGTAACCCAAAGCGACCCACATCATGACGCCGACAGCTGAGGCGCGGTACTCTTTGGCGAGCAGAATTGATGAAACGAGGCCTCCTGCGAAGTGCAGGAAAACGAGCGCCGCCGCGCTGAGGCAAACGCTCGTCGCTATCCATGAACGAAATACGCGCTGTGCCTTGGCGGTATCCTGATTTTCAGCGTCGAAGAGTATCGGCCTGAAAAAATCATTTAATCCTACGTTGACCAGCGCCATGCCGCGGCTCGCGATGGCGAACGGCGCAACATATTCGCCGACGGCGCTCGCGCCCAATAAGAATGCCACAGCATACCGATCGGCCAGATTCGCCACCCACGTCAGCATCGACATCGGTACGAATGGCACTCCATAGCTCAAGACATTGGAGAGAAATCCGGCATTCGCGCGACCCCGTTCTCCCTTGAGTGCCTTCGGCCAAGGAGCGAGACGAACGAGAGGCATCAAGAGCACGGCGATGGCGACTACCTGTCCGACCACGTACGACCCGATCGTCGCCGATTGTCTCAACGCCAGCGCGGTCAGAACCGCAAGGAGGATGGACTCGAGCACTTGTATCGCCGTGTAGGCAGCCTGTCGGCGCTCGGCCTGCAGTCGACTCATCAAGACATTTCGCACTGTCATGGCGATGAGCCAGATCGCGGACGCTCCCGCAGCAAGGATTTCCGCCGACTCTCCGTGCCATTGCCGCCAGAGCGAAAATCCGACGCTGCAGACAATTGCCAAAACGAGCGCGGCGCGCAGCGACCAAACGAGCGATTCCCGCGTGAACTGGCCGCCGTCTCCGCGCGCCTGTGCTTGCGAATGAAAGCGTAGCTGCGAAGCCGTAAAAGGTGCAATGACTACCTGCATGCCCAAGGCCAGCGCGCTCAACAGGAGATTTGCCTCACCAAAGACGCCCGGCGGCGCCAGCTCCGTGTAGATTCGCAACGCGGCAACGCCGACGGCGGCCGCGGCAACGTGACCGGCCAGCACCAAGGCACCGGTGCGTAACGTAGTTTTCGCAGTCATCCCTTAAATTACTCGTCGAACATGAACGATTTCTTTCAGCGATCAAACCGCATCCAAGCCATGTAACAGGATTTACACATATCTCGTGCAGCATGAAATTGGCTACTGTCCAAGAACATTCGGATGAACCCCAACTCTAAGCGGAGCGGTGGCTAGTTGCAGCGCGCGCACCACCGGGTCCTCGTCATTGGATCCAGATACTTGCCGGACGCGATGGAGTGGCACGTCGTCGACGCGCTGCAAAACCTGGGTCATGAAGTTGCCATCGTGGACACGACCCTGGTTGGCGCGAACTGGGGGCGGCTCTCGAGCGCGCTGGCGTCAAAAGCAATAGACATATTCCTTCGCGAGCCCGAGCGCAGGGCGGAGCCAAGGCTGCTGCGTAAAGTCGAACAGTTTTCGCCAACCCTGATTCTCGTGATTCTCGGCAGCCAACTTTCGCCAAAGACGGTTTCACGGCTGCGCAAAGCCACCAAGGCGCCCATCGTGTGCTGGTGTCAGGATCAAATGACGACGCTGGGTCGCCAATACCTGCTCGGCGCTGGATACGATGCGATCTTCCTCAAGGATCGTTATATGCAGGATCTGTTCTCCCGCATGATCAAATCCACGTCGTTTTACTACTTGGCGGAGGCTTGCAACCCGCGCGTGCATCGGCGCATCGAGCTGACTGCGGAAGATGTGTCGCGCTTTGGCTGCGATGTCGGTATCGCATGTACCCTGTACTACTACCGGCAGGAAATCTTGCAGCAGCTGCGCGAATTTGACCTGAAGCTTTGGGGCACGGTACCGGATTGGCTTCTATATCGGTTGCGCGAGCGCCCCAGGGGGCGCGAAATCTTCACGGACGACAAAGCTCGCGCCGCATCTGGCGCTCGCATCTCTTTGAATACATTACATTTTGCAGAAATCAACGGCCTGAATTCGCGTGCCTTCGAACTCGCCGGCTGTGGGGCCTTTCAAATCGTCACTTCCCGGCCCGTGCTTGAAGAGCACTTTTCGCCTGGCGAGGAAATCGAAACCTTCGACTCTATTGGTGAGTTGATCGAAAAAATCCGCCATTATTTGCGGCACCCGGAAAGCGCAGCTTCGATCGCGCAGCGCGGCCAGACGCGCGCTTACGCCGAGCACACCTATGAGCACCGGCTACAAGAGATTTTTCGCGTCGCGGTAGCTTAGACAACCGCGAATCACATATGCGTCATACGCGCGCGCCATACTTGCCGATATGTGTGGAATTCTGGGGATTTTCAGCCCGTCGGGTTTGCGGCCGTTGCCCGAGGCATTTGCCAGCGCTTTGAATCGTCTCAATCTGAGGGGCCCGGACGACTCGGGCATTTGGCGTGATGAGCATGTGCAGTTTGGGCACAGGCGTCTTGCCGTGGTGGATCTGTCGGCGGCCGGTCATCAACCGATGCAGTCGTATGATCACCGCTATGCGATCGTCTTCAACGGAGAGATCTACAACCACCAGGAGCTGAGAGCAAATCTCAATCCCGCCATGCCCTGGCGAAGTTCCTCCGATACGGAGACGCTGATTGAAGCTTACCGCCGGTGGGGCGTCGCATGCCTATCGCACCTCAATGGAATGTTTGCCTTCGCGATATGGGACAAGATCGAGAGAACACTCTTCATCGCCCGCGATCGCATGGGCGTCAAGCCCCTCTATTATGCGCAGCGCAACGGGGAATTCGCATTTGCCTCGCGACCCAGTTCCCTCACCGCGCTATTCGAAGAAGGCAGTATCGAGATTGATACGGAGGCGTTGCAGACCTATCTCGAATTGGGCTACGTTCCGGCGCCTTTGTCATTCCATCGTGGCATGCAAAAGCTGCCCGCAGCTCACTATTTATTGATCGATGCGCGGGGAAGCCGCCGGGTGCGCTACTGGGACTTCCGCTGTATCGAGCCCGAGCAAAGTTGGCTGGCACGTCCCGAGGAAGAACTGGTAGACGAGTTGCAGGCATTGATATCGAGTGCCGTGAAGATGCGCCTGATGAGCGATGTGCCGCTCGGTGCGTTCCTCTCAGGGGGCGTGGATAGCGCGCTGATCGTGGCCGCGATGAAATCCGCGGGCGTCGATCATCCGAAGACCTTCACCATCGGCTTCAAGGAGGCCCAATTCAATGAGGGCCCCGCGGCCGCCGGCGTTGCAAAAACCTTGGGTGTCGAGCACATCGTGGAAAATGTGGATGTCGACGGATTGCTCGAATTGTTGCCGACTTATATTGATCAATACGACGAGCCTTTCGCCGATTCCTCTGCGTTTCCCACCATGGCCGTGGCGCGGCTCGCGCGCCGCCATGTCACAGTGGCCTTGACAGGCGATGGCGCGGATGAACTCTTTGGCGGCTATCACTACTACCCGCTGATGGATCGAATTATGCCGTTGACTCGTCGCAGCCCTACATTCAAGCGAACGGTGCGGCGACTGTTGAGAAGCCTGCCCTGGCATCGCGCCAGGCTTCTCGCCGGCGCCCTGCAGTCGGAGGGCCCGGTTGAGTTGTTCAACTATCTGCGCAGCACCGGCAAGGATTATCCTACTCTCTTGAAGGCCGATCTGAGCCACTCGGGGTGGGGATCGCAGGGACGATTCGAGCAATTCGCGGCTGGATTCACCATCGATCTTCATGGCGCCGAAACAGCAATGCGGCTTGACGCCGGCTTCACCCTGCCGGATTTGTTCCTGCAGAAAGTCGATGTCGCGACCATGGCCTTTTCCTTGGAGGCTCGCTGTCCGATGACGGACTACCGCCTGGTCGAATGGTCCATGCGATTGCCGCTGCAATTCAAATTGCGCGATGGCCAGAGCAAGTATCTCTTGAAGAAGGTGCTGTGCCGACACTTGCCGGCCGCGCAGGTTTACCGTCCAAAAATGGGGTTCGGGGTGCCCATCGCCGAGTGGTTGCGAGGACCGCTTCGACATTGGGCCCACGCGTTAATTTACGATGAGGCGTTGATGTCGCGGCTGCCGCTCGAGCCGAAACGCGTACGCGAGTTGCTGCGCCAGCAATTGAATGGCGAACGCGAATCGCACCCGTTATTGTGGAGTGTGCTGATGTTGCTGTGTTTCATGCAACGTCACGATCGGCAGCGGGCTCTCCCTGCGATGAACTACCGGCGAGTCGCGTGAATCCAATACCTCCGCCGAAGCGCCTGTTGCTTCTGACCACGGAAATCTTCGCCAACGGCGGCATTCAGCGCTTCAATCAAACAATGCTCGCGGCATATGGCGGATGCCATGTGACATGCCGAGTGCTCAGCTTGAACGACAATCCGAGATCAACCGTCGCCGCGGTTTCATACCCCAACATCACCGTGAGCGGCTTCTCGGGTCGCCGCGGACCGTTTTCACTCGGTGTCCTCCGCGCTCTCTGGGGAAGCCGCTTTGATTGGGTGCTCGTTGGCCACCTCAACTTTCTCGGGCCTGTCGTTGCCGCACTGGCATTGAAAATCTTCCAGCGCGACAAGCGCATCGCACTTTTTGCACATGGAATCGAAGTCTGGACCGGCATTGGTCTCCTGCGCCGCCTGGCGCTTTCACGTACCCGAAAGATTCTATGCGTCAGCCGTTACACTCGCCGCCGCATTCTCGATCAGGCGCCGCGCATTCCGCCGGAGCGGCTGGTCCTGTTTCCCAATGCGCTTTCGGAAACTTGGCGATCGGCAGCGCGGGACGAGCCGGCCCACTCCCTTCCAGATCGGTTCATTCTGTCGGTCACCCGCCTGGAAAGGAGCGACCGATACAAGGGGATTGTGACCGTCATTGAAGCGTTAGGCATGCTTGCTGATGATGGCATGCACTATTGCGTCATCGGCAGCGGGGATGACCTGCCCTTTCTGCAGCAGGTCGCAGAGCGCTGCGGCGTTTCGCATCGAGTGCATTTTTTGGCTGACGCCAAGGATGCTGATCTGATTTCGTACTATGAAAAATGCGCGGCGTTCGTGCTCCCGAGCGGCGGCGAAGGCTTCGGAATAGTCTTTCTCGAGGCGATGTATTTCGGCGCGCCAGTGATTGCCGCCCGGGAAAAGGGCGCGTTGGATGTAGTTCGAGATCAAGAAACGGGATTGCTGGTGAGATTCGGCGACAGTATCGCGCTCAAGGAGGCGATCGAGCGTCTCGGAGCGGACTTGGAACTGCGTGAACGGTTGCGGGTCGCGGGCCGCGCAACTGTGACCGGCCGCGGTCCATTCACCTATACCCGCTTTGCTGAACGATGCGCCGAGGTCTTTGAACTTGGCGAAGTGCAGACTGCATGAGCGGCGTTTCGATACTCATTTTGACCCTCAACGAGGAGATCAATCTTCCGGCGTGCATCGATTCCTGCGCCTGGTCCGACGACATCGTGGTATTCGACTCCATGAGCAAAGATCGCACGCTGCAGTTCGCGCAGGAAAAAGGCGCGCGCATAGTGCAGCGCCATTTCGACAATTACGCGGCGCAGCGAAACGCGGCGCTGACGACGGTTGACTACAAACATCCCTGGGTGCTGATGGTGGATGCGGACGAGCGGGTGACCCCCGAACTCGCGCGCGAGATTGCAAAGGCCGTTAGCGGCGCGAGTGCCGATGTCGCGATGTTCCGCATGCGCCGCAAGGACTATTTTCTCGGCAAATGGCTCAGGCGCAGCAGCGGGTACCCAACGTGGTTTGGCCGACTGGTACGGGTCGGGCGCATACGCGTGGAGCGCGAGGTTAACGAGGAATACATCGCCGATGGAAGGGTCGGGCACCTGGACGCCCATTTGCATCATTATCCGTTCAATAACGGGATTGCCTATTGGTTCGAGCGGCACAATCGATATTCCACCATGGAGGCGGCGGCCAAGGCGCGTGTCCGCGATGAGCCGATCGCGATGGGTGCACTGATGAGCGGCGACCCGATCGATCGCAGACGGGCATTGAAACGGATGCTCTACCGTATGCCGCTGCGACCGATGATCATTTTTCTTTACCTGTACATCGTCAGGCTTGGAATTCTGGATGGCCGCGCAGGATTTCATTTCAGCCGGATGCGCGCCGCCTATGAAATGTTGATTGACCTGAAAGTGATCGAGGCAAGGCGTCGCCAACACGATCTGGCAATGTGAGTGCGTGTCTTGACTCAAACCGCCGCCGTCGCCCGGTCTGCCACTTCTGTCAACAGTGTCCTCCAGCTTGCCAGCGCGAGCTTCGTCGAAAAGCACGAACACAGCAGTGCGCGCGCGGCCAGCCCCATCGCGGCAAGCTGATCTCTGTCGCCTTCCAGAGTTCTTATCGCTTCAGCGAGCGCTTCCGAGTTGCCGGGAGCGATCACCAGCCCGCAATGGGCGGCGCGAATCACCCGTGACAATTCGCCGTCTCGATCGCCGATAAACAGCACCGCACGGCCGGCGGCCAGAATGCCATAGAATTTACTGGGCACGATCAGCCCTTCCAGAGAGGGAATCAGGCTGACCAGATGCAGGTCTGCCGCCGCGAGACTATCTTCCAACTCCGCGCGCGGCTGATAGGGAAGGAAGCGAAGATTAGGCATGCCGCGCAGCTCAGCTTCCGATTGCAGGGCGGCCATATTGGCTCCCGCACCAATGAATAAGAACACGAAACGCGGGTCCGACTGCAAGGCCTCGGCGGCGCCGAGAATGGTGTCGTATTCATGCGCACGCCCTAAATTCCCCGAATAGCCGATCACGAATTTGTCGGTCAATCCCAGACGCGACCGCAGCGAGCTGTCGCGGATGGATTTTGCGCGAATCAAGTCGGGGTCCGCCGAATTCTCGATGATCTTGCACTTGGATTTGGGCACGCCGCGAGTTCCGAGGTACTCGAGCATTCGGCTGCCCAGTACCACGTTGGCTTTGGCGACCCGTAGCGACGTATCCCGAAGAGTACGCAGGAAGCGTCCAAGAATCGCTGGCAAGGGCATGACTCCCAATTGCGATGCCACCTCGGGAAATATGTCTTGCAGCCAATTGATCAGAAAGGCGCCTTTGAGCCGCGCTGCGGCGGCCGCGACTATCGAAATCAGCGGCGGATCCGTTTTCGCGACGACGATATCCGTGCGGCGAAGCAATCGGATCAGGGCAGCGGCAGACGTTATATAGAAAGACGTGTAGTCCAGTGCGCGACCCAACAAGCGCCGGCGTCCAAACCGCGTAGTCCAGACGCGGTGTATCACGACTCCACGCGCGTCCTCGCGTGCCGCAAGTCGCGCAATCGGGTTTTCGTAAAGCTGGCGCGAGCACACGATGTGCACTTCGATTCCACCCGCCGAAAGGCCGATCGCCAGGTCTGTCAATAACTGCGCGGTCGCGGACTCATCTGGGTAGTAGTACCGATTGACGAACACCACCCGCAGTGCGGATTGGGGTGCGGACTGAATTTCGCTATGCATGATGCGGCGATCTTGCTTAGTGGGGATCGCCATACGGGCGTGCCAATGGTTCGCCGATGAATAGCCCCTGGCCTGGCATTTCCACACTTTTCCAATACGCCTCGAGCAGCGTATCCCCGCGGAGATAGTGGTTCATAAAAACTGCAGGGTTTGGAAATTTGGTGATCCTGTTGCAGGGTTCCGATACCGCACCGTAGGAGCCGGTTGCTCCCTGGTTCAGCCACGCCAAGGCCGACATTTGGCTGCCGCCTTGGAGCACGCCTCCGGCCGAAGTCAAATGATCGGCGACGGCGCCTGGCCGAAATCCGAGCTTGTCTAGTTCATCGACGCGCGTCGCACCGGTGAAATAGGCCACGATGTCCGACGGCGCCGCGTCAACTGGCGTCGTCAACTCTCGCACCCGCAGGCGGCTTGATAGCAGTGTTTTGGTGTCGGGATACTCCACCGCCCTGACATTGCGTATCGCATCCTGGCTCCGAACCAAGTACATCGTGCCGCCTGGTCGCGAGCCATCGGCCTCGATTCCTCGATCGATCAGTGCACGGGCCATTGCTTCATGCTCGCTGGGCAACAGCATGGCGGGCAACCAACCGACCGTGTCTGCGGGCAGCCAACCGTTGTTGTCGAACAATGGATTGCGCGTAGTGTCCGCGCAACCCGGTTCACAGAACCCAGGCTGAAAGCCCGCTGCCATTGCTGTGGTAATCGACATGCACTCGACGGCATAGGGTTTGGACCAGATCACGAGCAAGGACTGTACATTTGAGGGCAGCACAGCGAGGACTTGGGTACGCAAACGCGAGAGTTCAGTGCGGTTGATGACGGGAGAATCGGAAACGGACAAACCCACCAGGTTCCCAGGAGGGATATGCCGTTGTATCGCATAGTATTGTGCGATACGCGCGCTGGCTGGAACGTTGCGGTTGTATATCAGGCCGAGCCGATCTGGCGTTAGACCTTCGGCTCTTGATTCAAAGGCATATAGCGCCAGGCCCAACAGCAGGACTCGGCGGAACATCGGCGTCCTATCTTAAGCCGCGCCGTTGTTGGGTATTCCCACAGGGGCCATTCTCAACTCCATTGCGCTAGACATTGCGGGAAGCGCGACGCCGTTGCCGCGATCCCGAAGCACCTGGGCAATCAAATCAGCATCAATCGTCTTACGGCCATCGGCAAATGCATACAGCAACCCGAAATCGCACAGCTGATTCACCAAGCGCGGAATTCCTTTGGTGCGCGCATGCACAAGCTCAATGGCATCCGCCGAGAACAACGCGGGTGACCCTCCTGCTATCTCGAGCCGATGGCGCACATATGCGAGAGTTTCGGTTCGATCGAGAGGCTTCAAGTGAAAATCGACGGACACGCGTTGCGCGAATTGAATCATTTCCGGGTTCGACAGCTTTTCACGCAGCTCCGGCTGACCCACCAAGAGGACTTGTAATATGAGATCCTGTTCAGAATTTACGTTGGATAGCAGGCGCAGCTCTTCCAACACCTGGAGCGACAAATTTTGCGCTTCATCGATGATGAGGAGCGTACGACGCCCTACAGCGTACTGGCTTACGAACGAATCGACCAATGCTGAATATTGCCCGACGTCTGAATTGTCCGCCGGCACGACTCCCAGTGCGGAAAGCGCCCAGCTATGAATGGATTTGAACTGGCCATGGGTGTGGCTTACGAGTCCGACCACAACTCGATCGCCCAAACCGCGCAGCAGATGCCGCACGAGCATGGTTTTGCCGCAACCGATATCGCCAGTCAACAAAGAAAACGCCGCCTGCGATTCCAAACCATATTCGAGCATGGTCATGCCCATGGCGTGCTGGCGCGACGGATAAAGAAATGCCGGATCCGGCGTCAGTGAAAACGGCTTTGTCCTGAAGCCAAAATGGCGCTCATACATGGGGAGAGCGCCTCAGTAACCCGCCGGCGCATCGGCGGCACGATTGAGAACTGTCCCGACTAGGGGCGTCTTATGCAACAACTCAACGGTCCGCACGAGATCTTTGCGCCGCGTGCGCCCCTCAGCGGCCACCACCAACCCGCATTCAACCTGCGGAGCAAACGACAGGGCATCATCGGTTAACAACACCGGCGGCAGATCAATCACCACGATTCGTTCAGGATAGCGTGCGCGTAACTCGCCGACGATCTCGCGGCTGCGTGGACCCGAGAGAACTTCCGAAGAGTTGCCGAGCGTCGACCGCGCCGGCATGAGAACAAGCCGGTCGAATCCCTCCGGGTGATAAAGGCAGTCTTCAACGCGAGCGCGCCCCGTCATAGCATCATCTGCACCGAACTCGGGGGCCAGGCCGAGTCGCGCCCCCACATTCGGATGTTTGAAATCCAGGTCCACCAGCAATACGGTGTGAGATTGGTCACTAGCCAGGCTTATAGCGAGGTTGATAGCAGTCGTCGTCTTGCCATCGCTCGCGCCCGGGCTGAATATCGCAATCGAACGCCAGCCGTGGGCATCCATTCGCTGCAATACCTGAGTACGCAACATCCGAAATGCGACCGCCGCCGGATCCGTGGACGCCGGATTGATGATCCGGTTGTCTTCGAGAACGCCGGCAGACGGAGTAAACACGCGAGTCCGTGAATAGACGATGGAGGCTGGCGATCCGTTGGCCGCGGGTACGGCGTCGAATTCGGTCACCGCCGCCGTAGATGCAGCCTCATGGTGTACCCGCTCCAATCGCGCCAGATCCAACGCCTTGCGAATTCGATCCATGACCTATACGCCAAATCGCCGCAATAAGCTCAGCCAAACCACGTCCAAGGGTTTGACGAAGAGATGTAGTGTAAGTGCCGCCAAAGCGACGACCGCAATGCTGCCGCCCCACGAGAACCCGACCAATCTCCTGCGACGCACGCGGTCGGCGGCTGTGACGATGATAGGAATTGATGCAAGCGCCGGTACGCGCAGCATGAGATGGATGTCGCCGGGTCCGCGCACTGAAGCGTCGAGCGAGTCCCTGGCAACGGCCGCGCCGACTCCCGCGACAATGGCAATGAACAGCCCGGCAATTAAAATGAGCATTCGATTGGGCTTAATGGGCTTTTCCGGAGGTTGCGGCGGTTCGATGAGAGTGAAGCGCTCGCCCTTTTTTTCCGTCTCGAGATTCGCCGACACTTGCGCTTCGGTTTGTTTGGAGAGAATTTCCTGGTACTTGGACTGCGCGCTCTCCAGGTCGCGTGCCATCGTTCGATATTGCCGCTCGACTTCCGGCGACTCCGCCATACGCTTCTCATACTGGTCAAGCTTGGCATGCAAGTCATCGCGTTTTTTGATGGCATTGACCCGCTCGACGGCGACGGAGTCGAGCTGGCCTTTGACCTGAATGTACACCGGATTGTCCGCATGCGCGGCTTCCGTGCGTTTGGTTCCAACATCCGCTTCCTTTGCCACAGACTCCTCGAGACTGTCGATGCTGCGCTTCAAGCGCATGACGTCGGGATGATCATCGGAATACTTGTCTTTCGCCGCCGCCAACTGAGATTTCGCCTCGGAGAGTTGCCGTAATCGCTCCGCCGTCTGGTCTTCCGCCTTGACTTCCTTTTCCAAGCCGTCGACCTCGCGTTGCGTGCTCATGATATCGGGGTGCCCCGGAGCGTAACGTGCCTTGTAACTTGCGAGCTGGGATTTCAACGTCTTGAGGCGATCCTCAGGTCCAAACACTCGTTGCCCGCTATCGGTAAATACCTGCGTATTGGGGCTGATCTGCGCAAGCTGCGCCTCGAGAAGCACACGCTGAGAATCCAAGGAACTGAGGCGATTTTCCGCATCGCGCAACTCCATCTCGGTCCGCTCCATCGACGTGACATTGAGCTGAGCAAGCTCGGGCAGCTCGTCGTGATGCTTCTCTTTGAAGGCCGCAAGATCTTTGTCCAACTCGGCGATGCGCGTCGCTTCGCGCGTCGATTGTTCGGTGAAGAACGTCGAGGTCTGCTCAGACAGCTGCGTACGCGACGTCAGATTTTCACTGAGATATAGCGATGTGAGTTCATTGGCGACCTTCAACGCCAACTCAGGAGAGCGGTTCTGATAGGACACGGCGAAGGCGATCGTCGCCTGCGTCGGGCGGCCGCTGCGCGGATCAATGACATCGGCGCTGATCATTTGCATGCCGATATCGTTCCTGAATCTCTGCAGCAGCACCTCGCGCGGCTCTTTCTGGCGGATCTCGGGATACAGGCCATAGCGCTCGATTAAGGACAGGAGGTTTTGCGTCGTCATGACCCGCTGGCTGATCACCTGTACTCGCTGGTCGGCGAAGGAAGTGATCACCGAACGCACCATGTCTTGCGGAATCTCCTGCTGTTCAATCAGGATGGTGCCCATCGCGCGATACGTTGGGGGCAAAAGGAGTGCAATGGCCAGCGCGACGACTGCCGCCAAGCCGGCCACGATCACAAAAATCGCGCGCTGACGCCAATACGACAAGAATTTTTCGCGCATATCGATCGAGACTTTTTCGGTCGGCGTATTCATGGTTGCCTATTGAAATTTCTTCCAGTCGAACTGACGCGACAGTTCGACGCTGACGCCGGTCGAGTCGACTCCGATGATTGGCGTAGCGAAGTGTTCGAGCACATACGATACGTTGACGCTCGCTGTCCAATGCTCGGTCCATTGCCAGGTCCCGAATACCCTTAGAGTACTGATGTCGAGATCAACGATGGGGCCGGTTCGTTGCGGCTGTTGATAGTTGACTCGGTGCACGTCCCCTCCAAAGGTCCAACGCTCCGAAGGGGTGTAGTTCGCTTTCAACCCATAGCTGTCTTGGCGCGAGAGAAACACGAAGCCCGTAGGGGTGAGCTGCCGCGACGCATCGGCAGCCAGCAGCAGCAGCTCTGTTTGACGGGCCAGACTTACGGAAAAGACACTGCCGTTTTGACTGGACTTCACGGCAATCGGCACCGATACGATGGCAATGCCGCTCCCGGTGAATTCGAGAAACTGCTCGTTGGTGTTGAGTTCATTGTTTGCCCGCGAGTATCCTCCGCTCGCGGACAGGGACCAGATTTCAGTCAGTTTTTTGGTAAAGCCCAGCTGCAGATTGGCGTTGCTGCTTTCCGTGGTCCCGTCGAGAGATTTGTACCGGCCGGCGCTGGCTGTCGCCGTAATCTTGGTTCGCTCGGACTCGTCCCAGGTGAGACCCGGCGTGACGCTGGTGTACTTGTAGTCTGTGAGCGTGCCGACGCCTTGCGGTGCACCGTAGCGCACTCTGCTCGTACTGATATCCGTGTTGAACTCCAACCGTTCCGTCAGATGCCGGTCCCAATTCAGCTCCGCTGTTGCCGTGTCGCGCCGCACGCCGGCGGCACCGTCCAATATATAGTCGTGATAGAGGCTTGAATCACGCGCCAAACCCGCGCTGAGGATCAGCGCACTGCGCGCCGTATCGAATTCACTGCTGACGTTTAGATGCGCATAGTCGGAGTCCAGGGACGAATAGCCTTGGGTATCGCTGAGACGAAAGCTTGGAAGGACCGAAAACTTGAACGCGTCGCCGTTGTACGTAGTGGGCCCGTCCAGCAGCAGGGCCGCATGGCTCTCGGCAGTGTTCGGGAGATTGAGCAATCCGGGGTTTGTGGAATAGTCGCCTGAGACGCCCACCGTCGGCTGTGAGCCCCATACGCCCGCCGATGAGGGCTTAGCAATAGACATGGCCGCTGCCAGCACGCAGAACGGCGCCACCCGGCTTGGGGTCATGGCACGACAACCGTGTCACCATTCCTCAAGAGGATATTTTGAGACAACCTGCGCCCATGCTCGATATCACCGTAGCGGAAAGGAATCGAAATTTCGCGATCCCCTTCGCGCCGCAAAATGCGGATGGCATTGGTGTTTGCGAATGGCGTCGAGCCCCCCGCGAGGGTCAGCGCCTGCACTACATCGATCGGCCCAATGAGAGGAAAGTCGCCGGGACGGGTTACCTTGCCAATGACGTAAATTCGATTGCCGCCGGCCGCCTTCACGCTCACGGTCACGACCGCGTCCGGTATGAATTTGCGAATTTTCGTTTCGAGCATCGAGGTAAGCTCCGCGACGGTATGCCCCGCGGCCGGCAATTCCCCCGCCAGGGCAAACGATATGCCGCCGTCGGGGCGCACCAGCACCTCGCCCTGTAAATCAGTTTCCTTCCAAACCGATATCACCAGCATATCCCCAGCGCGCAATTTGTAGCCATCCGGGGATACGGCCGCAGGTTCATCGGCCGCGAAGGCCAGTCCGCAGAAGACGAACAGAACTACAGCCAGACAACTGAGCAGACTACGTGGCGATACCACAATCCTTCACGCCTTACAGCCCTTCAAGGAACGAGAAGTCTAGGCACGGGATATGTGAGTTTCATTGCAACAAACTACATTTCGGCGGTCGGCGTCATGCAATTGTCGGCACTTTGTCATCGAAACGACCTCGATACCGCATACCGAACAGTAAACCCAAGCCCGACAGCAGCAGGATCAGGGTGCCGGGCAGGGGAACGGGAGTACCGGTGGGCTGAAAGTTCAGTTTTATACCGTAGACACCGACGCCGAATATGCCGGCGGCGTCCCCGTACCAATGCGCGTAGACCATGCCCGGCCCGACGCTCATCGATTCGGTGCCCGCGCCCATCGACGCTCCCACGGTACCCGAGGCCGTGGTCAGGAAGAAATTGAGATTGCTGATGGTGTCCAACCATGGAATATCCGAGAGACTGACCGTGAGCGTGCCGGCAGTCGTTATGTCGAAGGACTGGACGAAGGACTGTTGGCCCTGAATGAAGCCGGAGCTGTCGTAGAGCACCGTGTCCGCGGAGGCGGAACCGAACGGCAAAGCCCACGCGACCATCCCTGCGAGTGCGATAATCAATTGTCGGATGTGCACGATTTTCCCCTTCTCTCGATCAAATGAGCTAAATCGCTAAGCCGGGTGCCGAGCATGCACTCGGGCGGCTTCGTCGATCGGTACAACGTTGTCTTGGCCGGTGCTGAACCCATCAGTCCGGTTCTCTGAATTTCGATATACATACTTGTCATACAGATAGCGCCGCAAAGAATGCGTCTGTTCTGACGATTCGCCGTCGGCCGCCGGGCGCCCATCCTTGATGCGCATGAGCAAGTATTCGTCGCGCAAGCCGCTCATCGCGAGCAGCGCCACATCGTCGCGGTCGACCTGCCTGCCCTCTTCGGCCTTGTCGTTGATGATGCTTTCCAGTCGGAACGCATCCAGCTCGAAATAGCGGATCAGTTCGTCGCCCGATTCAACCAGTACCGGCACGAGATTTCGTCCGCGGATTCCGTGATCGCACAGCGGCGCGATTCGCCCCAAAGTCGATTTGATCGCGAACCGAATGATGTCCGAATCCCTTACTCCGAGCCGCTTTGCGATGCGCTTGATGTTCCGGATATCGCTGTCGCCCAAACGAATCGACACGGCTTGTTTACGTTGATCAACCACGATGTCTCCGTTCATCAGATGGATGTAAGACCCAACACTGAGGATCGTAGGTGAAAAGTGTGTCGTGAGAATGGCACTTACATGACGAATTTGACCTGTTATGTAATCAATCGTTGGGCCTGTGCATACGCGGAGTAAGCACTTCAAGGTTGTGGATTCGGCCGAGGCACTCGAAAGCCATGAGCGCGCAGTCGCTGCGCAGCCGTCGCACGCGACTGCCCGCAGCAATCCCGGTGGATGCGCTTTAAGCGAGTTTGGGTCGAGTCAGCCTATACCGAGATCTGGCTGCGCGGCGAAAGCTGCCGGGAAGCCGCGGCCTTCTCGGCACGAGCCACGGCGCTCGCGTCGGTCAGGTGCATGAGCGGTCCGACGAACGGTGCATAGTTGCGCCACCGCTCCACTGAAGTTTTGCTGATTTTCTGCCGAACCTGCCACTTGCTGAAGGTGCTGACTCGGCGGTTCGTCTGGTGAAAATCGATGCACGCCGGATCCCAAGGCAGCCCGACGAAATCCAGCATTTTTCGGCTCCACGTTTCCTGATCGGCCACCAGCGCCTCGTAGGGAACTTCGAGAATCGCGCTTGGCGGCAGGATGGAACGCCAATGTTGCATGAGCAGCTGGTACTCATGGTGATAGTGAGCCAGATCCTCCAGATCGTTCGCGTAGGAGTGAGCGACATGGAAATTCTGAAAGTAGATCGACAGGCAGGTATCGATGGGATTGCGGCGCATGTGGATGAATCGTGCGTTCGGCAGCGCCGCATGAATCATGCCCAAATGCGCGAAATTCGCGGGCATTTTGTCGACCACTCGAGACGCGTCCAGTGATAGCCCGGTAAGCAGCTGTAAATATTCATCCGCGAGCTTCGCCAGGACGCTTCCGTCAAAGCCGCTTTCCAATGCCGCGGATCCGACCTGGAGCGATGCGGTCTTCCAAAAGGATAATTCGCCGGCCCCGAACACCGCGGGATGCGAAGCCAGTATCTGCTCGGCCAGCGAAGTGCCGGAGCGCGGCATGCCGACGATAAAAATCGGGCGCGACGAGCTATTTGACGTTACTTTGGCTCGGTCGAGCCACTCGCGGTCATAGAGCCGGGTGGTGAACTCGAACGTCCGCGCCAGATGTTGCCGGTCGTGCGGGGGGCTGTAGGCCTTCGCAATTTCGTTGGCGCGCCGGTAACTTACGAAAGCCTGCTCGTAATCTTGGACATCGTCGAAGAATTTGCCCATGGCGTAGCGCAAATGTGCTTCGTCCCGGGGCCGCAATGGCCGCTGCGCTATGCGCTGAGCTTCTTTGATCCAGGCGGAATCGTCGCTGGTCATTTTCCGCAACGCAGCCAGGCCGGCCCACGCCTGGGCCGATTCGGGGTGGCCCGCATAGGCCTTTTTGTATAGATTCTCGGCCTCTGCAAATTGCCCTCTATCGGCATACAACTCCGCGAGCGAAGTGATGGTCGGCGCGGCGCCGGGATCAATGCTGAGCGCCCGGCGCAGACTCGCCTCGGCCTCGTCCGCGCGGCCTTGCAACCTTTGCACGACTCCCAAGTTGGTCAGGATTTCTGAGGAATCGGCGCGGATTGCCAATGCGCGCCGGTAGCTCGCCTCGGCCTCGTCCAGTTTTGCGAGTTCACGAAATGCGCTGCCCAAGTTACTGTGGGCCTTTGCGAAGTCGGGCTCGAGTTCAAGCGCGCGCGAGTAGCTCGCCACGGCCTCCTCAATCCGCCCCAGATCGAGCAGCGCGTTTCCTAGATTGTTGTGCAACTTGGCGTAATCCGGTCTGATTGCCACGGCGCACCGGTAGCTCGCCGCGGCTTCCTCGAGTCGTCCCGAATCTCGCAAGGCATTGCCCAGGTTATTGTGCGCTTCCACGGAATCCGGCCGAAAATGCAAAACGCGGCGGTAGCTCCACGCCGCCTCGTCGAGCCGTCCGAGAGCCAACAAGGTATCGCCCAAATTCATGTGCGCCATCGCAAAATCAGGCTTGATGGAAATCGCCTGGCGATAGCTCGCCACGGCATGATCCGGACGCTTCGAGTCGCGCAGCGCGCTGCCTAGGTTGTTGTGCGCTTCTGCATAGTCAGGCTTCAGCGCAATGGCGCGCCGATGGCACGACACGGCCTCGTCCAGGCGGCCACGCGCCCGCAAGACGTTTCCCAGATTCGTTTGCGACTCCGGATCACGCGACAGTAGTTTTGCCGCAGTTTCCAGCGCCGCCAAAGCGTCTTTACCCTGATTGAAGAGCGCCGCTCCCAACAGCTTCCACAGGATTCCGAAGTCTTTGTGCCGCGCGAGCAACCCGAGCGCGTCTCTCTCCAGTTCGGGATTTCGACCTGCTGCGAGCAGCGCGAACAACGGAGTTAAATCCGGCGCCGCGGCGGCGGGGATCCGCGTAATATCTTGTGTGTCGCTGCCCCGCGCCTCGACTGCGTGCTGCGCACAGCACTTCTTGTATTTCTTACCGCTGCCGCAGAGGCAAGGGTCGTTTCTTCCAGGCGTCAAGGTGGTTTCCCGCGATGGCATCGATCGCTAGAGTCAATCCCGCGCGCGCGAGTTTGCCAGCCGCGCGGTGACAACTTTGTGACAGGCGGCTTCGAACGAGCCCTCACGACGTTTCCTGAACCGAAAAACTGCACGGCGGCTGGCCTTGTTGGGCGCGCTGCCACATGCTGAGGTAGGCGCTCTCCAGGTGCCTGCGCGTTCGATCGGTGTCGAACAAAGGGCTGGTCGACCTCGAGTTCCGCAGACGGGTGCGCAATGCAGCGAGGCGATCAGGATCCTCCGCCAGCGCAAGAGCGACACCTTCGTATTCCTGCCAGCTCGTCGTGATCAGCTCCGTCAAGCCGGCAGCCCTGAGCAAGCTGCCGGCCATGCGCGAGACAAACGAACGACCGGCGTAAGTCACGACCGGCACGCCCGCCCAAAGTGCATCGCTGGTGGTCGTCGCCCCATTGACCGGCGCCGTATCGAGACACAGGTCGGCGAGCGCAATTCTCGCCACATGATCTGTATTGGAAACGTTGGACGCGAAAACCAAGCGGGCGGGATCGATGTGGCGGGCCGCCGCTTCCAAGAGCAGGTTCTTTTCGGTCTCCTTTGCGCCCGGTATCACCCACAGCACGCTGTCGTGCACCGCGGCCAATAAGCGGCACCAAATGTCAAAGAGGGGCGGATTGAATTTGTAGGCATTGTTAAAACAGCACCATACGAAGGCATTTCTCGGCAGGCCGCAATCGGCCCGAGACGGCACCGCACTCGTGTTCCGCCGACGGTCATTGGGCTGATAGGTTCCTGGCAGATAGACGATCTGTTCGGAATAATGGACTCTTTCCGGCTTGGGTATCAGGAACTCATCGGCAATCAAGTAGTCCGCATCGTGACCGCCCAGAGTGCCCGGATAGCCCAGGTAGTTAACCTGGATCGGCGCCGGCCGCCGCGCGAAAATCTCGTGCAGAACACCTCCGGTATAACCCATCAGGTCGACCGCGATATCGACCTCGAGTTCGCGCATCAGCTGCGCGATGGCGGCGTCCCGCAGCATGCTCGCGTCGACGAAGCGATCGAATGCCGATTTCACACGCCGCCCCACCTCAGAGTTCTCCGCAGGCCGCAGCGATATCGCAATTGTCTCGAATTGCTGTCTGTCGTGTTGCTCCCAAAGGTCCATCATCAGATAGGAGGTCGGATGAGCGCGAAAATCTTCGGAAACGTAAGCAATCCGAATGCGATCGTGCCGGTAGGGTTCGCCTTGCCACTGCGGCGCCATGTTGGGGCGGCAGCGGGCCGCAAATTGGCGCGCACAGCGCAGTTGCAACTCGCATGAATCGCTGACAGAAAAAAACACGAATGGAAATGCGGCCGGCTTATCGTCGCGCACGGCCGCTTCAATTTTCTCTTTTTGCGCTTGGTAGTCGCCCCAAAGACAGGCATGCAGCTCCGCCCAGAGACGCGCGCCCAGGACGTATTCATAGGTTGGATCGAGGGCGAAGACCCGGCGAAAGCATGCAGCGGCTTCGGCCGGCCGAGCGAGCTGCGCCAACGCGCGCCCACACAAAAACAAAGTCGTCGGATCGGTCGGCTGCAAATGGACAGCCGCTTCGAGGGCGGCCAGCGCCGCTTGATTGAGGGCGCGGTCCAGAAGTATCTTGCCGCGCCCCACCAAGGCGCCAACTACTTGCGGCGAAAATGACAGCGCACGGTCATAGCAATCCAGCGCCTCGTCGAAGCGGCCCAACTGCGCCAGCGCATCGCCCAAGCTGGCGTGCGCGATCGCCTGTTGGGGCCGCAAGGCGAGCGAACGCCTGATGAGTTCGGCGCCCTCGGCTGGACGCCGCGTCTGAGTGAGCACGACACCCAGCAAATGCAGGGCGTGGGATTGATTGGGATCGAGGCGCAACACCTCGAGATAGGCCATTTCGGCCTCCGCGAGGCGTCCGAACCGATGACACTCCACCGCCTGCTTGAGCGGCCGTTCGAGCGCGGACAGCACGGCCGGCCTTACGGGCCGTTCTTTTTTGCGGCCCGAAGCGCCAGGGCGCGCGCGCGATATTCGTCCACGAAATTCTCGATCCGCGTGCGCGCGATTTTCGTGAACGGGTCCGCCGTGCCGACCTTGGTGAATACGCCAATGTGTTCGTAACGATCGAGAATTTGGCTATTCACTTCGAAAAGCCCGAGGTTATCCTCGGCGCATTTGTCGAAAGCAACGGAACGTTCCTTGAGGTCATTCTGCAACTTGGCGCGGTCGGCCTCCACTTCCTTGAGATTCATTGCCATCTCGCGAAAGCGCGCCACCAGCTCCGTGGTTCGCTGCTTGAGTTGTTCGAGACTCTTTTCAGCCGCTTCCTTGCCCGCGGTTAACTGTGCGAATTGGACGCTCGAGCCCCCAGCGCGCGACTTCAACGCGTCGCGCTCCTTTTTTACCGCCGCGAGCTCGCCCCTGGCGGTGTCGAGATCGTTCTTCATCTGTGTCGCCTGCGCTTGCAGCGCGGTTTTTTCTGCCGCGAGCTGTTGATATTGCTGCATGAACTTCTGGGTCTCGTTGCCGCTGCGCTGGGTTTGCGCCTGCGCGCAGGGCATCGCGAAGATCCCGAGGATCAGCGGCATTGCCAGGCGCAAAAACATGTAGCTGGGCCGGCTGTGGTTCATTGTCGTCCCTCCTAGAAGCGGGTGCTTACGTCGAATTGCAAGGTATCGACGCCGAATCGCGGACCGTCGACTTCGTTGGCACTCAAATAGCGCAGGCGCAGCCACACGTGATTGGCGACGCCGTAATCGCCCACGAAGTAATAACCCCTGGCATTGGTCCCGCCGAAGTAATGAAAGTCCGAATCGGTGTATCCGTCGATCACGGCGTCGTTCTGCAAGTAGCGATAACCGATGAGCGCACGCCAATTGCCTGGGATCAATACCGTGGGATCGCCGAAACTAATCTCCCCCTGATAACCGGTCGTTCCCGGTGTGACGTAGAAGCCCGTATTGGCCTCAACCTGCGCCTCGTGGAAACCGAAATTTCTGACCGCGTCCGCCGTGACCTTCAGCAGGTACTTGCCGACGCCGAGGCTATAGGTGGCATTCACGTTCGCGAGACGGAATTTGGACGCCAGTGCGAACAGATTCGTGGTCGGATCGGCCAAATTCGCGATATCGAACACCGTGTTGCCATAGCGCATAAACGTGGGTGCCGTATAGTCGAAAAGACCAGGGCTGCCAGGCGGGTTCAAGCGCCCCGTGACATTGAAGTAATCATAGAACGCGCCGGTGAAGCGCAGGCGCTGCGCCTCCCCCCAGCGGAAATTGGTTCCCAGTTCCGCGGCGACCAGCCACTTGTCCTGCGGGGAAAATTCCACATCCTGCAAGGGATGCGCGCCAACCGTGAAAAACATCTGCGATTGCTCGGGACTGCCATCCCCCAAGCCGAGGCGCGCTGTGGTGGCGAGACCGGTGAAGGTCAAGTCTTTGTGGAATATCAAATCGGTGGGCGTCTCGTATGGATTCAAAAATCGGCCGCCGACCACGGTCAACCACGGAAATTTCTGTTCGTTGCGTTCGTCCAATCGAATATAAAGCTCATCGAGCCCGAATTGATACGGCGCGGTTCCGTCGACCGTCTGCGTTTCGGACACCAGATCGGTGGTGTTGCCCGTGACCAGGCGCATCCCCGCCGTGATGGAATCGCTGAGATCCGATTCCACGCCGAGGCGCGCGCGGCCGCGAAAGCGAACGCGTGTCTCGTCGTCGTCCAAAAAGGCGTTCTGACCGGCCTTGGCGATCGAGCCGGCCTGATTGATCTGGTAGTAGTTGAAAAACTGGTCGTGCGCGTTCGTGCCGTCGTAGAACAAGCCTTCCTCGCGCAGCGTTAATTCACCCGAAATGCGCGTTCGCGTCAGCCATTCGGGGAGCGCGCCCGGTACACCCCATTTTTCCGTTTTCGCTTCGTTGAGGACATCCGCGACCACGCCGGGTTTGACCTCGTCGGCCACTTGCTTCGCGATCTCATCTTTGACGATTTGCGGTACGTAGGGCACGCGCACGGCGCCCTCGTCCGCTTTGGCCACTGCGGCGGCATCCGCGGCGGCTTTGTCCTGCGCGGCCTTGACCATTTGAGCGGCCTTTTCGCGCGTGATGACTCCTTGATCGACCAGGACCTGCAGCAAATTGACGACGGTGTTGCGCAGTTCCTCGAGCGATTGGCGCTCGTCCGCGCGGCACGCGATTGCGGGCGCCAACGTGATCGCCAATGAGGCGAGCGCAGCCCGCAATACTTTCCCGTTGAACATGATAGAAACTCCCTCCGGGCTTTTTTTGAATCGGAAACGAAAATTTTCAGAAGACGACGCGCAGATTCACTTGCTCCGGCATGCCCGGCGGCGGCGCATCCCCCACGGTCGTAATCGACGCCAATACCTTGTCGACGCACTCATCGACCCGTGCATTGCCGGTGCTCGTCGTTAATTGGATCTGCTTCACACGGCCATCGGCGGCCACCACGACACGAGTAGACACCGAGCCCTTGGCGGACTTGGTGCAGGGCGCGGCGGTCAATTTTTCCTTGATGGCATCGCGCATTCGATTGGTGTACCAGGCAAATGGCGCCGTACCGCTGCCGCCGATCAGATCGCTGCCGCCGCGGCGAGCGGCGAGTCCGAACGCGTCTCCACCGGCGCTGCCGTCTGCGTCGATCCCGAGCGGCTGATCCGGCGCCTGATCGGGCTGCTGCTCCGGAGTCGGATCCGGCACGTCCTTGGGCAAGGGCTCCTGGGTCTTCTCGGGCGGCGGAGGCGGCGGCTGATCGGGCGGTGGTGGTGGTGGCGGGCGAATAATTTGTACCGATTGCACCAGCCGCTGAGGTTTCGAAGTCTTGAGCGACATCATCGTGTTGACGAACCAGACGAAACCCGCGATCAGCGCAATTGCGATCACACCTCCGCCGATGCGCGAAACCAGGCGACGCTGGGCTCCCTTGTCGGCCACGCGAGCCCGCTACTTACTGAGCCGCTGGGTCACTAACCCAAGTTGATTGATCTCGAGCCGTCCAACGACGTCGAGTACGTCGATCACGCGCTGATACGCGATCGTGGAATCGGCCTTGACGACCACCGGCAGGTTCGGATTGGCCGCCTTGGCGTTGCGCAGTAGATTCTCGAGTTCCGGGAGACTGACCGGGTAGGTGTCCAAGTACATCGTCCCGTCCGCGGTCAGGGTGATCGCTTTGGTCTGTGGTTTTGCAAGCGATGGCGTGTCGCTGGCTTTCGGTAAGTTGACCTTGATGCCCTGCACGGACGCGGTGGTCATGATGATGAAGATCACCATCAGCACATAGGCGAGATCGAGCATGGGGGTGATGTTGATATCGTCGTAGACATCCTTTTCGCCGCTATCAATGGATCCGGACACGGTCGCGGCCTCAGCTGTACTGCTCTGCAACGCGCGTGACGAACTCGTCCACGAAAACGCGGTTGTCCGCCGTGATCGCCTTGATACGCGTGTTGAGCCAGTTGTAGCCAAACAAAGAAGGAATCGCGACCGCAAGACCCGCGACAGTCGCGGCCAAAGCCGCCGCGGTGCCCGGCGCAATGGCATTGACATTCACATCGCCTGAAAGCGCAATGGCCGCGAAGGTGATCATCACGCCGATGACAGTGCCGAGCAGGCCTAGAAACGGGCCGCCCGAAATCGCAATGGTCAATAGCACCATCTGACTCGAGAGAGTTTGCTGCAAACGGGTCATCGATGAATCCATCGCGGCGCGAATGGCGTCCATCGATTGCGGCGACAGCGTCTTGACTCGTTGTGCGCTCACGGTTTGGCCGCCAATGCGTTTGTTCAGCTCGAACACACCATGGTGATAGAGCCGGTAGAGCGTCGATGCGCCATATTTGTTCTGATCCTTCGCAAGCTCGGCCATCGAAGGGGCGGCGGCGATGAGATCCTGCTCTTCCGACGAGGTGGACGGCTTGTCGAGCACGGTAGGATCACCGCTCAGGCGGCGAAACTCCCGCAGAAAGCGCGCGTTGGCGCGTTCGACACGCGCCAGGAAAATGGCTTTGAACACCATGATGAGCAGGGAGACCGCGAGCATCGCCATGCAAATGCCGATCACCACCCAGCCGTCGATGGTCAGGTTTTTCGCGATGGTGCCGAAGTAAGACGCTTGACTGCCGCCTTCTTTCTGCCCATCCGGTCCGTAGACGACCAGATTGGCATCCATGCCCTGAGCGCGCGCCGATGCCTTGATCCAATCCGCCGATCGCACGACCTTGGATACCTCGACTTCGTCGAGGTCGCCCGTCAAGAACGCCTTTCCGTCCGCGGACCCGATCCTGAGGGTGCCTCCCAACTCGGCCAAGGTGATCGGGGCACTTGCCGTGGCGAGCCCATCGACATAGAGCGTGAGTTTGCCGCTGCCGACGGTCAGTGCGACATGGTGCCACTGATTCAACGATAGATCGGTCGGCTGCGTCGCTGTGGCAGGTGCGCCGTCAAGAGCCGCACGCGCGACCATTTTCGATCCGTCGATGGACAGTTCGACGAACTTGCCCTGATCGGCCAATGCAAGGATGGTGGCCTGCTGCGCTTTCTCGATCCTCAGCCACGCTGACATTGTCAAACCTTGGTTGGGAAGCAGCCGCAGGGATGCGCTGGCCGGCACCGCAATGGTTTCCTTGCCGGAAAACTTGGCGCCGCCACCGATCAGCGAGGCCGGCGTCAAGCCGGCGTTGGATGCGGATGGGTTGTTCTTATAGGCCGTTAAGTCCTGTGGAGTGCCGCTGCTCTCCGACATCGGTAGGACCAAAACTTGCGCGGCGTCGTACGTGCCGGGCGCATCCGCCGCGTTGGGTGCGTCGGCGTTGCCATAGTAGGCGTAAATCTTATCGCTCTTCGAACCGCCGGTGATTTGCGGCACACGCACCCACAACAGAGCCATCTGGTTTTGGACGTCGTACTTCTCGAAGTGAAACTTAAGTGGCGTCTTGTCATCGCCCGCGACGATGCGGAAATCAGAGCCATCCGGCTTGGTGTCGTTGAAGTAGCTGAAGTTGGCCAATGAAAGACGAATCAATACCGGAACGTCGAGCGGCGTGCCGGCGACATCGGCGCCGGTCGCAGACAAATCCAGGCTGATCTCTTTGCGATATTTCCAATCGTTGTTCCACCATGTTGCGGCGAGCGCCGCCATGGGAATAAGCGTCGCAGCGACGGCGATCAATGCGGCCAAACGCTTCATCAGACCGCAGTCCTTTCGAGGGAGATTTCTTCCAGCATCGCATCATTGTCGATGCGTCCCGTGATGGTTGTGTTACAGCTGCTACGAGTTTTTTGCCGGAACTTTAGGGCGCCGCTGATCTCTGGCGCTTCAAGCATTCAATGTCGTCTTGCTTGCAATTTTCTTCGCCCAATCCCGTGACGAACACATCGAGCCAACTCAATGCGGCCTGCGCCAAGGGAACGGTTTCCTTGGCTGCGTTTGTCTCGGCAACGGATGAAGTGCTGCTGGTGGTAGCGCCGGCTGCGACCGCCGAGACGCCGGACAAGCTCGCGCTCAGATTGCTCAGGTCCGACGGCACGCCGGTCGCGGTTCCGCCGAAGTTGATGTTGTCCACGCCGATCACGTGCGCCGCGGCGATATTGATGTTTCCCGCGGCGCCGATGCCTGCATCGCCGGCATCCACCGTGCCGACCGGGGCATCGAGATCCACATCGCCCGCCGGTATGCTGGGATTCGTTTGTATGGTTCGAATCCCCGAGCCTGTCGCCAGAGAACCGGCAAAGTTCAGGGTGACCACGCCTTGCTGATTCACGGAAACGGTGGGCGGCGGCACTGACAGCGACGACTTGGAACCGTTGCCGGCATCGATGCTGCCTTCATCCGACCAGATGAGAATATTGCCGCCGCCCAGCGTGAAGACGCGGGACTGATTCACATTCACATCGCCTTGCGTATAGATATCCACGTTGCCCGCTCCCTGCGCGACGATGCCGAGGCTGGATGCCGGTTTCGCGACGACGGTGGGCGGAGGATTCGCGAGTCCGACATCGACCTCTCCTCCCGGGACCAGGATCGAGATGTTGCCGCCGCTGTCGGTATAGATGCGGCTCGTGGTCAAGGTCAGATTTCCCGCGTAGGGCGAAGCTGTAGTGCTCGAGCGGCTGCCGGGGAACAGTGCATCGATGGCGTTGTAGCCTTGCTGGAAGCCAACGCCGGTTCCCGAATTCGCGGCGCGGCCGGAAAGCAGCAGCTCGTTGAAGAACACGTTGTCGACCAAAGCGGTCTGCTGACTACTCGAAAGACCCGCGAATTGAGATTCGGCCTGCGCAAAAGTCAGTCCCGAGGTGCCTTCGAGCGATTCTACGTAGCCGGTGAGCTGCGCCTGATAGGCGGTGGACGGCGCAATGATTTGATTCACGAATCCCGAGAGATCGGCGCCTTGCGTGCCGTAGCCGACCAGCACGTTCGCATTGGCGCCCTGCGATGTCGGCAAATTTGCATTGACCAGATTTCCCAGGGTCACCAGGCCATTGCCGAACCCGAAGTTGAGGTTGCGGCCGGTGAGCACATCGATGCTGCCGGGACCGCTCAATTGAATGCCCTGGTTCGATCCGCTTCCCGCGCTCGTGAGGTCGCGGCCCGCCGAGATCAGCGTGATGTCGCTCGCGGAAGTGTTTTGGCCGGCGTAGTTAAGATTGACGATGTCGCGGCCGGCCACGATGTCCGCGGCCTTGGGAATGGAAAAGCCCACGCCGACGATGTCGCGACCCGCGGTGATGAGAGCGGGGATCGGGTCTCCCGAGTGTATTACGCCCTGGAACGGCACGATCACGCTTCCCAGGAGCGACGGGTCGGCCGCGGTTGGGATAGTCGATAGAAATGCGTCCGAGAGAGTAATTTGATTGTTGCTGCCGGTCGTGCCCGCCGCTATATCTTGCGCGGCGAACAGCGAGAGCTGGCCATCGCTGGCTGGGGCAAGATTGGGTCCGCCACTGACGATGATATCGCCTTGCAGCGCTTGCACCCCTAGGTTGGGAGGCGCCACCAACAGGGACGTAACGCCGCCGCGGACCACTTCGGCCGTGCCCAATAATGTTCCCATCGGTCCGTTGGTCGAGGGGTTGAGCTCGATCGTCACTGCGCCGCTCGTGCTCGAGAGGTTGACTGCGGCCGCGGGTCCGTAAGTCAAAAATCCCCCGAGCAGCGTTGAGTCCAACGCTCCGTTGACCTGAGCTACCAGTGTTGGATTGTAGATCGCATCGATCTGCACGCCGTTGCGCGCCCAAACGGAAATCTGCGAGTTGTCCAATGCAATCGACGAACCGACCGGCAAACCGCCGGTCGCGCCGATTCGCGTCGAAGTTCTTATCGGGATAAGGCCGCCGCCCGCGATGACAGTCCCCACACCGTCCGCAACGAAAAGTTGTGCGCTGCCGATATCGCCGCCCGCAGTAATCGATAAACCGCCGCCGGCACCATACATGGCTGCGTTGCCATCCAGCGTATTGGCGCCGGAGACCAAGCTGTCGGCGGTCGCCGCGGAAAGGTTCGTGACATTCGATCCGGCCGTCACGGTCACATCGCCGCCACCGAGCGCACCCACATTCCAGTCGAATGCGCCGTAATCGATCCCATATTGCGCGGGAATACCGGCAGAGCCCTGGTGCAGCTGCCAGCCGCTTACGCTGTAATTCCCACCGTCGCTTTTGGAGAATGAAACGCCCACCGGGGATCCCACCACGTCACCGCCGGCACTGACCCGGACGTTTCCGCCGTTGCTGCCGAAATTCTGAATCAACGCACCGTTGTCGAACGATACCGGTCCGAGCACGTTGGCCGGCGCATATCCTGCGGTATACACCGCGGCTCCGCCTCCGCCGGCCGCCGCAAACACCACATCGCCCGCGGCGGCCAGATTGATATCCCCGGTACCGGTGCGCACCACCGAAGGACCGACGCCGTCGGTACTGCCATCCGCCGCTCGGGTCGAGGACATGAGCGTCAGATTCGCGGAGCTGCCTCTGAGCACCGACAGCGCATTGGCGCTGCTCACATCGGCCCCGGCCACGAAACTAAATGATGCCGAAGGCAGACTGCTGAGCGCCAGCAGATTGGTATTGCCCGTCGGGTCAGTTATGAAGCCGTCAGAGAAAGTGCCATTGATATTGATCGAACCTGCCGCGCGCACCGATACATTGATGACCTGCGGTGCCTGCGACGAACCATAGTAGGCAGGATCGCTGTAGGTGCTCAGGTCCGTCAAACCTTGCAACGTCAGCGCCTCAATATTCGCATCCTGCAATTCGACTCCGGCCTGCACCGAGAGGGGCGTGCTGCCAGTGCTCAGTCGCGCCGCGATTCCTGGACTGGCGTTCGTCAAGAAGTTTGACGCGGAACCGATCGCATTCGCCAAATCCGCGTTGACTGTACCCGAGGTCGTTTGCAGCGTCGTCACGGCGTCGACGACGACCTGACCGACACGGCTGACATCGGCGCCGATGCCCGTCGATCCGACGTTGACGGCTACGTCGGTGCCGCCGACGGCCGGAGCGCGCAGGATGAGTTGGCCCATCTGGTTCGTGCCTGCGGTCGTAATCACGCTGCCCGGGGCCAACGTGATCGAACAGGCCGCGCAAGTCGAATTGAGCTCAATCTCGCCGCCCAGTTCCGTGGTACCAGTACCGTCTGCATGCAATTGCCCGCTCGCGTCGAGCCTTACGGCGGTGCCGGCCGATAGGTCGATTAAACCCCGCTGCGCGCCCGACTGTGCGCTCAGTACGCCCGCGATCTCGACGGCGCCGGTATCGGCGGTCAGGGTGATGCTGTTCGCATCAATGACACCACCGTTTTGCAACTGTAAGTCGCCGCTGCGAGCCCGCACATTGACCGCGTTGCTGAAGCCGCCGCTGGCGAGCATCGATGCCAACGGCGTGAGTCCGCCGGCCAACTGGCCGGCATCCAGCGTGAAGTTGCCGCCGGCCCCGCCGCTGCCGGCGGCGCCGCTGAGCGTACCCGCGAGCGAGACGACTTGGCCGCCGACGATGGTCAGACTGCCCGCCGGCGCCTGCTGTTCGCCGGCCACACTGAGCATCGAGCCCGCATCCAGCGTGACATTTCCAGAAGCAGTGAGCGCGATCATCCCGCCCGGTGAAGGTGCCTGCTGATTGACGGCCTGCAGCAGCGTGCCGGCCACGTTGATCGAGCCGCTGCTGCCGAGTTCCAGGTCGCCGCCTCCAGCATTCATAAACACGAGGCCCGAGGGCGCGGCGATCGCACCTTGATCGAAGATTGCGTTGGCATTCAGGGTCAGGCTGCCGCCGACCAGCGTCGTTGCGGTCGTGCCTTTGGCAGGCGCGGTAGGCGCACCGAGGGTGAGCAATCCAGAAGCGTTGATCGTGGTCTGTGAACCGGCCCCCGGCGTGAGCTCAACCGCGTTGATGGTCAAGTCGCCGGCGACGTTCAGGCCGCTGCTGCTGCCCGCCGCGCTCGACACGGTCCCGGCGATCTGCGCGACGGTGCCGGCGAAGCCGCTGATGCCCATCGAGTTGGACGCCAAGTTCAAGTTGTTTGCCACGAACGAAAGAGTGCCGCTGCCGACGGCTGGTGTGCTGACCGTCGTACCGCTGGCAGCCGGGCTAACGCCGCCCAAGGTCAGATTCGCTGCGCCAAAGACGGAGTCCGCGTCAACGGCGTTGTTGATTTGCGTACCCAGCAGGGTCAGGGAGCTCAAGGTCGGCGCCCCCGTACTCGCGCCGGCGCCGAGAGTCACCGGCGCGTACAAATCAATGTTGCCCTGACTCGAGATGCGCACCGCGCCCGCTGCCTGCAGCGATGTCAGCAAACCGGAATCGATATTGAGCGTATCCGGCGAGGTGCCCGAGCCTACGAAGGCCACGCTGTTCGACGCCAGAGACCAACTGGCTCCCTTGCCGTTGATCGTGCCATTCAGAATGACATTGCCCGGCGCGTCCAGAGCCAGCGCACCGCCGGAACTTAAGCTCGATCCAGATTCAAGCGTGATGGCCGCGCCGGCGCCGTTGCCCGAGCGCGCGACGACCGGCAACCCGACATCGGAAACCGCGACGAGAGCCGCGCCGGGATTGCTTAGAGTTATCACCTCGGTTGGCGGCAGCGTCGCGAGCGTGGTGCCGTTCTTTCCGGAAGTCGATGCGAGCGCGCCGTTGAGGTCGATGGATGCCTGCGCCACGACGAAAATTTGATCGGCGGTCAGATTAACGCCGCTATCCACAAGCACGCTGTTGGCGGCGACGCTGATGCTGCTGCCGTCAGTGGCGCCGCCCAGCGTCAGCGCGCTGGCGTTCCAGCTTTGCAGGACCGATCCGGACACGGCCACGAAATCCGGCGTCGTTGCGGCGCCGCCGTTCGTCACTTCCAGATTCGGGGCGCTGATATTGATCAGCGCACCGCGACCGCCTGTCGCCGCCGCGGTTTGCACATTGCCCTGCAGGTTCAACGAATTGCCGAGCAGGGCGTTGGATCCTTGCACCACAGAAAGACTCAATGTGCCGGCATCGGCGGGCTCGGCGACCGGACCTGTTCCGGCGAGCGCCGCCACGGCGCCAAAGTAAGTTGAGGCACTGCTGATATTGTAGGTCGCCAATTGTTGGCCGTAGCTGCCGGGATAGACGGCGAATCCCTCATAGACGGTCGAGCCCGTGTGAAGCGCGGTTCCGATTGAGCTTAGGTATCCGGCTACGACGGGCGTGCCATCCGCAAGCGACCCGATTTGGCCGCCGGTCGCGCTGCTGTAGCTGGGCTCGATTTGAATCAGAAGCGCGCCCGGTGCAAGCGCGTAGCGCGGCGGCAGGAGTGCGTAATAGCCGGGAGCGACGCCAGCGCCGCCGGAAAGATACACGGTCTGCGTGGGATTGAATCCGCCGCTTTCCTGCGGATCGAAGGGCGCCGCCTGTCCTCTGGCGGCCGGCAAGATCGCGTAGAGACCTGGCGTGCTTTGCGGGCCTGAGCCTGCCAGGGCATCCGTCAGCCCACCGGTACCGGGAACCCATTCATAGGCGTATAAATCGCCGCCGCCACGCAAGTCCACGGTGGCATTGGATTGCACCGTCACATTGGGGGCGGTCAAACTGACCTGTTTTCCGGGAGTGGCAGTTATCGGCGTTTGGCCCGACGGAGTCTGATAAATCCACTGCGCACCGTTCTCCTGTGTCTGCCCGAACGGCACAGTGAGATCGGCACCGCTCACCGAGACCAAGCTGCCATTGGACAGCGTGAGCGAATTGTTGGCGCTCAGCGCGATTTCGCCGAACGGGGCGAGCAGTGTTCCGCCAACCTCGATGTTGTCCGCCACGATGGTCACGGAGCCACCGGCGGATAGAGGCGGTCCCGGCGATGGCGCCGGCTGACCGTTGATCATCACTTGATCGATGTTCACGCTCGTGTTGCTGCCGGCCGCGCCGGCTCCCGATGCCTGAATCGTAAAGCTCGTGAAGGTATCGGGATAAACTCGCGCAGCTTGGATGGTGAGATTGCCGGCGGTCAGCAGGGAGCCCGTCTCAACGCCGGCTTGAGAACCAATGGTGCCCTGCAGTTGCACGTCGCCTTGACTCGTCAGCGTCGTGTTGCCGATCCCCTGCAGCGTCAGGTTCCCCAGCAGAGTGAGCTGATTCGCCGCCACGACCAGGTTACCCGCGCCGGGGGTGGGAACAGGTTGCGTGATGTCGTTTGACAGCAGCGTGAGTGGGTTGCCGATCTGCACATAAGGCGCGGCGATACCGGCGGTAACGCCATCCGCCACCGACAGAGTCTGGGTCTCGAGGATGACGGACCGGTTCAAGGCCAGCGGTTGGTTGGTTTGAAGCGAGATCAGGCCCGGCGCGATCCCGCCGGCGTTGAGAATCAAAGAATCAATTCCGGAGTTTGCGATCTCAGAGACGCCGATGGTCGCGAGGTCCACGACAGGCGGCGTGGGGGACGCGGCTGCCGTGCCAACGAGCGCGATTTGCAGCGGCTCGCCATTGGGATCGGGTTGACCCAGGATCGAGTCACCGGCGAGGCGGGCCAAATCGATCTCCAGCGTACCAGCCGCCGCTGCACCGCCGGTGCCCACACCGGCTTTGCCCTGGATGTTTCCCAGGAGCTCGATCGACTCCTGTGAACTCACCGTGAGCGATCCGCCCGGCGTAGCGACGACTTCGCGGCTGTAACCGGCGCCGGGGCTGGCCACATCGAGTGTCGCGCTGCTGCCCGAAAAATTGATCGACGATCCAGCGTCGAGAACCACGGTGCCGCGCTGTGCATTGATGTCGACCGAGCCGCCGGCCTTCACGGTGCCCAACAACAGCCCCTGGTCATTCGGCGTCAATATGGCATTGCCGCCGCTGACATCGATGACGGCGGTCGGCGCCAGGGATATTCCAAGTCCGGCAACGTAACCAGGATCCAAAGTCGTCGCGGTGTTGTCATTGAAGAGCGTCGGCGACGTCAATACTATTGATACGGTGCCGCCGGGAGCTTTCAATGATCCGCCAATGAAGATATCGCCTTCGCCGGCAATGCTGATGGCGGCGCCGGGATCTCCGACGATGGCGGCGCCCGGTTGGATGTCGAGGGCGCCGTAGCCGGTCGAGCCCAGTTGTATGTCGTCAGCTAAGCGCAGCACGTTCAAAGAAACGTTGGTGGTTGGCCGAAGATCGGCCGGCAGCATGACGGCTTGGGAGAATCCGGCGACGGTGCCGCCGCTGACACGCGTCTGATAACCTGGCTCGAGCTGCAGTGACAGAGTCTGCGCGTTGATCGTGGCTCCCGCGGTCCCGGCTGCCGATCCTTGAACCGTGAGCACATCGTCGGTGGCTGACTGCACGGCGCCGGTGGCCGTCAAGGAGATGTTCGAAAATCCGTAGGTCGAGAAAAGCGGCGCATAAACATTCAACATCTGACCCTGACCGTCAAGGTCGTCGACACTCTGCGCCTCGGTCCACGCCGTGCCCGTGCCTTGAGAAACATCGATACGCGGCGCCAGAAGCGCGAAGCTGCCGCCCGCCGCCGTATAGACACCGAAAGCCTCGATGGCAAGTCCCTGGCCGAACTGCACGGCGCTTTGCGACGGACTGGCATCAAGCGTGATGGATCCGCCATGGCCGTAGATCAGGCTGCCATTGCTTTGCAGCCAAGCTCCGCCGTCGGCTTTGAGCGCGACATTGTCGCCCAGCACCAGTTCGCTGCCAGGCAATGTCAATTGCAAATTGATCGAGCCGCCATTCTGCAGCGTGGGGCCGGATCCGATGCCGCCGGCGAGCACGCTGTCATTGGTCCAGAGGCCGCTGACGTTCAATGTCACGCCGTCGCCGACACCGATTCCCAGGCGCGGATATCCGGTTCCCAGTGTGGGGGCGGCCAATGGATTTTGATCGGCGATCGTGAGCTCGCTTTGAAAGCTCAGACTGCCGCCCAAATCGGTGATGTTCGAGTCGATGTCGATGCGCGAACCTTGAACAAGCAGCGAAGATCCGGCAGGCAGCTGCAATGGCAACTTAGCGGGCAGCTGAAAGCTCGTATTCGTATAGATTTGCGTATTGGTGAAGCCGTCGCTGGTCAAATAAGTCGCCGGCAACTGCAGCATCTGCGGCGGCAGGGGCACTGTGTCGGCGACCACGATGGGCGTGGGGTTTGCCGTCACGGTGATGGGCGGTGCGAAATAATCCGCCTGCCCATCGACATTGACGTTGCCCGTGGACTTCGGCGTCCCGATAATCAAGGTGCCTCCCAACGTGGCAGCGGCGCCGAAGGGGCCGCGCTGGTAAGGGCCATAGACGGCGCTCGCCTGCAAGCTGCCATTGAGGACGAGATTGGGGGCGGCGAACTGCACCACGCCTGCCGCCGCGCCTTGTTGGTAGCCGGACTCGTAGTGGCTAAGCCCCGGCGTCGGGACAATCTCTTGGACGCCCCACTTGTCGAAGGACTGTGTCAATGTCGGGTTGACCACACCGGTGTAAGTCAGCAGCGGATTCGCACTGCCGATATCGTAGAGCTGGCCATTGGCGCCGACGAGTTGCGTGGTCTGAATGCTGCCACCCAGATAGGTGGTCGCGCCGCCCGATACGTTGATCGTGGCGCCCGGATTGAAGACGATGTCACCTTCAGATAAAAACGTCGCCGTACCGCCCGCTTCGGTCCGCTGCGCGACGGTGCGGCCAACCGCGGCGATCGCGGAGGAAACATCGGCGATGGGTGTCCCGGCTCCGCCGTCCGCGCGTACATCCACTGTGACCGTGTCTCCGCGCAACGCGCCGTTTCGCTGAGTGGGATCGCCGCTGAATTCGTTGGAACGCAACTGCACCGTGACAAGGTTGGCATCCATCGGCAGCGTGGCATCGCTGCCGGATAAATCGATATCGGTTCCGGCATCGATGCGAATTCGCGCCTGCGAATTACCGCCGGATTGCAGGCCCGCGCTAGGATCGGCAAGCGCGGTCACGGTGAGATTGCCGCCGGGCGCGTGGATGGAGCCACCCTGCATCAAGACCTGTTGGGCGGTGATGGTAATGGCCGATGGCAGCTGAACTTGTGCGTCGACGGCCGTGGCGGTATCGGCGTATTCCGGCAATATCTCGATGCCGCTATCGGGCCCTATGGTGATTTGCCCACCGACTGTGGCGGTGAGCGGATTGGACGCGACTGACGGCTTGTCGGCCGCCTCGAGAGTGACCGAGCCATTGGCGGACACGCTGGTCGTCGCTGAAATGCGCCCGTCTTGATTGATCATCAGCCCGGTCAACGTGACATTGCCGCGCGGGGCCGACAAATCGCCCGTGGCTTCATTGGTCACGCCCATCAATTGGCTGGCGGCCGAAGTTCCTCCGTCAACCTGTACGATCAAGCCTCGAACGGACGGATCCTGGCTGGCCTGCAAGTAAATGTTCTGCCCGGCGGCCAAAACGATTTGACCATCGGGCGCGGTCAAGGTGCCGGCGTTATCGACAGTAGGAGCGGCCAGCAAGAGCCGTCCGCCGCTAGAGGCCGTCAATTGCGCGCCATTTTGCACCGTGATACTGCCGGTATTGGTGAGCTTGGCGCCAAAATCATCCGAGAAATGCTGCGGATTGCCAGTGAACTGTTCAAGCGCCGGCAGTCCGTTCACCAATGGTGAAAGAACGCCGCTGTTGAAGGTGCTGTCGGTGAGATTGAGCGACGAGGCAATCAAGCCCGCGACATTCACCGTTGAGGTGGCGCCGAATAGAAAGCCGTTGGCATTGATCAGATAGATCTGACCATTGGCGCTTAGCGCGCCGAAAATGCTGCTGGGATTGGCATCGTAGATGCGATTGAGCGCCACCGAGGTGCTGGACGGCTGCTGGAAAACCACTTTGCCGTCGCCGCTGATATTGAATGAAGCCCAATTCAGCGTCGCATTGTTGCTGGTCTGAGTCACGGCAAGGGTCTTGCCGGATTGAACCGCGGTTGCGGCACCCGAGGTCACGAAGACATTGTTGTTTGCGCAGGCGCCAGGCGCGCAAGGAATTGGCAATTGCGTAGCGGCAAAAGCGATGCCGCCGATACCGAGACCGATCGCCGGGAGAAGGACCGCCTGCCCGAGCCTGCTCATTTCACATCCAGCGATGCTCGATCTACGCATCTCACTACGATATCCGCGCAATGTGACATGGGCATGGCTCGCTCGAGTCAGAAACTGCCGCGCGCAATAAACAAAACGCGCGAGTCGCCCGCGTGCGTGACGCTGGCGCTATCCATTGCCCTCGCCCACGTCGCGCTCGCCGTGAATTTTTGTCCCGGCAGGATATCCATGCCGAATCCCCAGCTGCGCAGCCTGGCGCTAGCCGGTTCTCCGGGGAGGGCATCGAATATCGAACCTTTACCGACGTCAAAAAAGCCGTACGCGTCGATGATTATCAGATCGTGTCGATGCAGTCCGGGCGAGATCAGCTGGAGGGTTCCCTTGATACCCTTGTCCACCAACTCTTCCGCTTCAAGATAGCCACGCACGCCGTCAGCCCCCGCCAATGAGAAATCCTCGTTGGTAATCAAGGGCTCCGTCGCACCCTGGCCCGCGGCGCGTAGACGCAAGCTGAAATCCTCGGGCAATTTGATGACCGTGACCAGGTCCGCGCGTAAATCGAAATAGTTTGGGCGCCCTTTGAATCGATCGTTCTCGAATGCCGGCGCATTGTTCACCAAGCCGCGCGGACCGGCGTTGGCCGAAAAGACCAAGGTTGTCACCTGACTGTCCGTGTGCCAGTAGCCGTTATAGGCAGCCGAGAGATTCAGATACGTGATGGGCGTGTCGAGCGCGGTAGTCGCATCTTGGCTGATGGTATTGCGAAAATGCTTGTAGTCCACGCCCACGCTCACCGACTGCAGCGAGGCGGCCGACGTCAGGAGCGAATAAGAGAGCTTCGCGCTGGTGATTTCACCGATACCGAGTACGCCGAGACTGCCTGCAGTTGCCACATTGCTGTTGGAGTTGATATAGCTCAACGACGGCTGCAGACCCGAATCCCAAGCGTGCGCGACGTAGTTGACCGCAATCACCCGCACTTGGTCGAACTGCTGCGGCGTGAATTGGTATTGAAGGGCCAACGTGTCGAAGCGACCAAACAGGTCGTCGTAGTTGAGGCTGACGATCGTACGCAATTCCTCGGTATCAACGGTCGCTTGGTTATTGAGTTCAACGCTGCCGTGCAGCGGCAGCGTGTCGTTCACCTTGAGCGCCACATCCACGGTCCCGGGGGCCGATCCGGCCTTGAGGATGGGAACCACTGCGCGATCCGGCGTTTCGCTATTGACGGCGCCGAGTTGCTCCTGCAGCTTTGAAAGCTGCAGCACCGTTCCCGGAGTGGCCGCGGGCAGCTGTGCGATCACATCGCGTTCAGGAAAATATTTGGCGCCGCTGATGACGGTGCTTTCGATTCGTCCCTCCGTCACCCGCAGCCGGACCAAACCCTCGCGGACCGTCTGCGGCGGAATGTCGACAAATGCTGTCCCGTAGCCGCGCTGGTGATACAGGTCTTCCAACTGTTTGCGCGCAACTTCGACGTCTGCGATCGTTTTCTTGGGGCCCAACAACGGGTACAACAACCGCTCTATGTCTCGGCCGGCGAGCACCGTGTTGCCGACCACGCGATACTCCGTGACCTCGAAACTTTGATCCGACGTGCCCACCCTGACCGGCTCGGGCGGATTGGGCGCTTCCGATGCCGACACAGCGGCTGCCGCCAGTATTAGACAAGACGCAATCGCTGAGCCCAAGGTCCGGGTAGCGCCCGAGCGAGTCATGAAACCAACAAGCAGGTTGTGCGCAATGGCTGTCCCGAAATAGAACTGGCCTCCCTTTACGGGGAGGCCAGTGAATCGTCGTTAGTCGTCTTCTTTTGCTGCTTATTGCACAGTCGCCGTGTACGTCGGCGCATCGCAGGTCACGCCGTTGCGTGTGAACGGGTTGACGTATATGGTCGCGGCGCCCAGAGCTGCCACAGTGCTTGCACTGTTGGCAACCACGGAGTGAGCCACGTTTGCTCCAGTGCCCGACGGGACACCCGGTATTGCCAATACATCGGCCAGATGTGGTGCGGTTGCCTCTGTCTGCAGCGCCGAGGTGATGAAACCCATCACATTGGCGTCCGCCTTGGAAGCAGGATTGATGACGAACGTCGCTTCCACCCAAAACGGATAGGCGCCCGTCGCGGCACTCAAGTTGCTCGGCGCGACGCCATTCAGCGTGACCTTTGACACGCCCGTTGGCGGCGTCTGGTCGATGGTCGCGTACGTGATGGCGCCCTGTGTGGCGCCCACCGCGGTCAGCACATCGCCGGTGGAGAAGAAATCCGTGGCGCCGACCGCGTCAAACAAGGCACTGCCGCCGGTGGTGCAGACATCGCCCGCAATCAAAAGATCGGTGGCGGTACGGCTGCCCGAACCCTTTTCCCGGTTCACGATGGTAATGGCAAGTGGCGCGTTGGTCACCGCGTTGCCGTTGACATCGGTCACCAGGCTCCAATTCTTGATCTTGTGCGTGAGGATTTGCTGCACGGTTTGCACGCTCAGGTTCAGCGGATTCTCCGTAAAGATGGTCGTGCCTTCGTTCACAAACAGCGCATACACCTCGCCGAAGAGCTGCGTGGCCGCAAGATTCACCAGGCCCGACGGGTTCACGGGTCCCCAAACAGTGGTCGAATAGGGTGTCGGATAGTTATTGCCGATCAACGCTGCCGGCTCGACATCGGCGATGCCGATGTCCACGGTCTCTTTTGCAAGCGTTCCCGCGGGTCCGAATGAGTCATCGACGCCGTTGGTCGAACTGGTTCCGGTCACCGTGATGTTGCAAGGACTCGAGGTGCAGCCGCCGATGGTGCCCGCCACGAGACTCAGCTGATTGATCTGTTTTGAATTGACAATCGGCAGCATGCCGACGACCGAACCGCCCTCATCGCGGTAAAAAAAGTTGTAAACGCCCGCATTGATGGGGTTCGCTGCCGCCACCGGGACACAGGAGACCGCAAAAAAATTGGCATTGCCCGAACTATTGAAGATGAACGCGTTCGCCGCGCCACCGCATACATTTGTCTCCAGAGCACCGAGGACGGCATTCTTGGCCGCGGATGAGCCGGCGATGTAGACGTTATTGGTTGAGGTCTCAATTTGCGCCAGGGTCGGCGGAGAGGCGTACGCCGCTCCGGTGCCCAGCACGGCAGCAATCGAAGCTGCCAGGGTCATTGTACGATTCATGGATAAACTCCAAATTAAATGATGGATGCGTTCCCGGGTACCGTTAGGCTGCAATTGTCTTGCGGCGGCCGATTCCGAAGAGACCGAGCAGGCCACTGCCCAAGAGCCAGATGGCAGCAGGCAGCGGAACGGGCGCAGCAGCCGTCGAGAACACCAAGCCGGCAGCCGTCAACGTGACGTTGCCGAGCGCGGTGGTCTTCACCAGATTCGTCGAGGTCACGGAATCTCCGGTGACGCCGTACAGAGTCGCGCTCGTGCCGAGCCCGTTGACCAGATTGGTGGGTCCATTGGAATACCAATTGGAGGCGTTGGAAAACAGGATCGTCGGATCCCAACCGGCCGCGCCGCTCGCCGATGTCGCAAAGATATCCGCACTACCGCCAGGACCGCCGGTGACCGGACCGCCAGTGTTGGTGTTGAGAAGCGTCGCGGTATTTGTCATACCCGTCACCCAGCTACCCAGGTTGCCGCCCTTGCGGCCCGTCAATGTGCCTAAGGTGCTATTGGTGTCGGTAGTGACGAATTGCAGCGTGTTGGTGGTCTGCTGACCGCCGCCGCCCATGACAGCCCACTGAATCGTGTTGCCGGCTTGCGAACCCAACGCAATCAGGCTGGCGAGATTCGTGGTTGAGCCGTACAGCGTTTGGCCGTTGGTCAAGTTGCCGGTAACGCCGGTCGCACCATTCACTGTCACCGTGGTGTCGGCCGCAAAGGCGCCGATGACCGAGCCGCCGGAGATGACGTCGGCAAACAAAAAGACATCGCCGGGATTTGAACTTGAAGGAATCACGGCGCCGGCGTGGGCCGTTACGTATCCCATGGCGAGCGCGCTGGCCACACCGATCTTAGCGAGAGTATTCATTAGCAAACTCCTAATAAAAGAATTGAAAGCAAGGTAATCATTCGCGCAGCGCGCTCCCCAATGAATCCCAAGTTGGTTTTTTTGGCGAACTCGATGCCTTGTCTGATCAACTGGGGCGCAGTTTGGGGACGGCAGATGGCAAGCGAGTGAGAGAATTGTGAACCTTTGCTCACAAAATGAACTTTAGAAAAGCGCGCTCGCGCCGATAACGGCAGCTTCTCGAATTTTGTGTAACGAATCGCCCGCGAACGTATGACACATGAATGACGCGCGTAGTCGAAATCGCCGATCCGCGTTGGTCACGGGATCTGTTGGCTGAAGTCCTTATATGATGGACTGCGCAGCGTCAATTGATCGCCCGAAAGCATTTTCAGTCCTTGGTTCGAACCGAAATGTTTTTGCGTGCCGGCGCTCAAGACAAACTGCGTCTGCGAGGTTTCTTGCGTGGCGATATTCACTTCAGTGGCTGTGATCGTGAGCGGCTCGCCGGATGAGTTGGAGATGATTCCTTCCTTCACTTGCCGGGAGACGTTGACAAGTTTGCCTTCGTCATTTTCCTCTGCCGTGTAAGTCGCACGCTCGGAAAAGGCGAACACAATGGGCAGATCAGGTCCATCGTAATTGTCGGAAGGCGTTTCCTGCGCTCGATTGCCGGGAACCGGGGGTACGCTTGCGCGATCGACGGGTCCCGCGACCATCGGCGTCGGTATCAATGGTACGACAGGTGCCGGGGGAAGCGGTGTGGCTGGACTCGTCGAAGGGATTGGCGCCGGCGCCGCGTTCTTTCCCGACCAATACAAGACGCCGCAAGCGACCGCGACCCCGATCAGCAGCGTCAATGTGATATGCAGGTCTTCGTGATTGGCCAACGCAGCAGATCTCTCCGCTACGCGGCCGACATCACCGAGCGCGCCAGTGGTTTTGCCGCGATTTGCGGGGATCCCATGTCGATGTAGGTCAATTGATCGCCCAAGGCGTCGCGCAAATTCTCGAGCTCAGCCAATTGCGTACGCGCGCGCCGCCAGGCCGTCTCAGCGAGTTCCAGCACCTCACGCAATACTTCGCATTCGGCTTCCGCAACCCGAACGGCCGTGATCGACGAAAACCAACGGCGCTCGAGAAGATTCGCCGCCGCATCCCGATCTGTGTAACCGTCGATCATACGATCTCCTTGGAGGCGTCCGTCCTAGCCGAGCAAACGGTCTTCGAGCCTCTCTATCTTTGCCATGATGTGCGCTTTCGCCCCTTCCGCGCGCTCGAGTCGCGTTTGCGCCTTGGCAATGGCCGTTAGGCTCGGCTT
>DATNKC010000447.1:0-6055 GCA_035603615.1 Steroidobacteraceae bacterium
CGAGGGCGTCGCTCTCGAATCCATTTATCAGAATTTGGGCACCGTGGATTTCTCCCGGGATGTGCTGCAAGGCCGTGAATCCTTGCTCAAGGTCATCACCGTGCCGCATTGCGGCTGGACCGACTTGGGCACGCCGGAAAGAGTGGGACGGATCTTGGAGAATCTGCAGGATTCAGCTACGCCGCCTTACTTTCCGGCGCATGTGAGTCTCGCGGACCAATTCATGCGCAATGTGTCTAATTTTTAGGGGCTAATTTTTAGGCGTTGAGAATTTAACAGCCCCAAGCTCCTCGAATAGGCTGCGGCCGGGATTTTTCGTGCAGTCAGCCATGAGCGAGGTTTCGAAGCTCTGAAGCAGGCTTGCATCAAACACGTGGCCACCCGCCTTGGCAACCGCGAAACCAAACAACCACATCATGATGGTATCCGCGCTTTCGCGGTCCGACTGCTGGAGTTCCACGTGACGGGCAGTGAACGTTTGGCATTCCAAACCATTTAAGTCCATCGGATTCTTGTTGTCGGGCTTGATCTTCGCGAGCGCGTCCAGCAGGCTCATCGTTGGATTATTTTTGCATTCCGCGTCGAGTGCGAATCCGAAGCCGGCCAGGGCATCGCCGTACATCACATGCGCGCCCGACTTGCCCACGGAATAGCCGAACAACCACATCATGGTGTTGATCGCATCCGCGCCCGGCGTCGGCACAGGCGGCGCAATGACTTCGTTTTGATACTTCACGCAGGTCGTGGTCGCGAGATTGACCTGTGCCGCACGGCTGGCGCCGGCCAAACAGCAAAGACAGAGAAGAAGCGCGCCGCAAAATTTCATCCCATTTCCCCGCGAGAAGGCTCGGACCTTGATGGTAAGAGTCGGTGAACTTGCGCCCCGAAGCGTCCGGATTTTACCCAAGAACGCGCGACATCGATATCGGGAGCGAAATATCGATCGGCCGAATAGAAGAGGACGTCGCGGCGAATGCCCGCATGAACCTCTTCGAGGCGCCGCGAGGATTTGGCCGGGCGATGAAAATCGATGCCTTGCGCCGCCGCCAATAACTCGACGCCGACCACAGCAGCGGCGTTGTCGACCATGACGAGTAGACGACGCGCAGCATGGGTCGCCATGCTGACATGATCTTCCTGATTCGCGGAAGTCGGAATCGAATCGACGCTGGCCGGCGCCGCCAGGGTTTTGTTTTCGGAAACCAGCGCCGCCGCGGTGACCTGCGCGATCATGAACCCCGAATTCAAACCGCTGTTATTGACCAAGAAAGGCGGCAGGCCGCTCATTTTCGGATCCACGAGCACGGCAATGCGGCGCTCCGACAGGCTGCCGATTTCCGCGATCGCCAGCGCGAGCGTATCGGCGGCAAACGCCACGGGCTCGGCGTGAAAATTGCCGCCCGACAGCACCTCTCCCGCATCGGCGAACAAGAGCGGGTTGTCCGTCACGGCATTGGCTTCGATCTTAAGGGTCGCGCTGCAGTTGCGAATGAGGTCCAGGCACGCGCCCATCACTTGAGGCTGACAGCGGAAGGAATACGGATCCTGGACCCGGGCGCAATCAAGATGTGAGGCTCGAATGGCGCTGCCCGCGATCAATTCCCGATACTCGCGCGCCACGGCAATTTGGCCGGGCTGTCCGCGAAGCTGTTGAATGCGTGCATCAAAGGGCGAGTCGCTGCCTTTCAACGCATCAACCGACATCGCGCCGGCGACGATCGCGGCGGCGAACAGGTCCTCGGTCCCAAACAAGCCCGCCAGTCCCAACGCGGTGGAAACTTGCGTGCCGTTGATCAAGGCGAGTCCTTCCTTGGCGTGCAACTTGATGGGTTGCAATCCGGCCCTGCGCAAGCCGTCGGCTGCGGGCACCCGGGTGCCGTTGACGCGAACGTGGCCGATCCCGAGCAGCGTTGCGCTCAGGTGTGCCAGGGGCGCTAAGTCTCCCGACGCGCCGACCGATCCTTGCGCCGGGATTATCGGATACACCTCGTGCTCGAGCAGCGCCAGCAAGGCATCCACGAGCCCCAGGGTGACGCCGGAATGGCCGCGGGCCAAGGCATTGATCTTCAGCGCGAGAACGAGCCGAACGACGGCGTCGGGGAGTGGATCGCCGACGCCGGCGGCGTGCGAGAGCAGCAAATTCCGTTGCAGCAGTTCGAGCTGCTCGTTGGGTATGCGCGTTTGGGCAAGCAGCCCGAATCCGGTATTGATGCCGTAGGCCACATCGCCGCTCGCGACGATCTTGTCCACCAAGGCGTTGGCCGATGCGATGCGCGCGCGATCCTGCGGCGACAAGTGCAGCACCGTCGGCTGCTCATAGATTCGCCGCAATGCCGAAAGCGAGAGCGCTCCGGCCTGCAAGGTTTGCGTGTTGCTCACTTAAGAGCGCTCGATCATCGGCAGCTTGAGACCCTGTTCTCGGGCGCAGGCAATGGCGCTCTCGTAGCCGGCATCTGCATGACGCATGACCCCGCTGGCCGGGTCGTTCCACAGGACGCGTCGAATGCGCTTGGCCGCCGCGTCGCTGCCGTCGCAGACGATGACCAGGCCGGCGTGTTGCGAGTAGCCCATGCCGACGCCGCCGCCATGATGAATCGATACCCAGGTTGCGCCCGAAGCGGTGTTGAGCATGGCATTGAGCAGCGGCCAGTCCGACACGGCATCCGAGCCGTCCTTCATCGCTTCGGTCTCGCGATTGGGACTGGCGACCGAACCCGAATCGAGGTGATCGCGGCCGATCACGATGGGCGCCGAGATCTCGCCGCTCTTCACCATTTCATTGAACGCCAGTCCCAAACGATGACGCGTTCCCAAGCCCACCCAGCAAATGCGCGCCGGTAATCCCTGAAACTGGATGCGCGAGCGCGCCATGTCGAGCCATTGATGCAGGTGCGAATCGTCCGGAATCAACTCTTTGACTTTGGCGTCGGTCTTGTAGATGTCTTCAGGATCGCCCGAGAGCGCCACCCAGCGAAACGGACCGATGCCGCGGCAGAACAGCGGCCGAATGTATTCGGGAACGAAGCCCGGAATGTCGAAGGCCTCCGCGACACCGGCATCGAAAGCCACTTGCCGGATGTTGTTGCCGTAGTCGAACACCGGCAGTCCCATGCGCTTGAAGCGCAACAAATATTCGACGTGCTTGGCCATCGAGCGCGACGCCGCGGCGGCGGTGCCCGCCGGGTCGCTCACCCGCCGTTCGTCCCATTGTTCGATGGACCAGCCTTGGGGCAGATAGCCATTGACCGGGTCATGCGCCGAGGTTTGATCGGTCAGCGCATCCGGCTTGATTCCCCGCTCGAGCAGCGTACCGAGTACATCGGCAATGTTGCCGAGCAACGCCACCGACAGCGGTTTGCCGCGCCGCTTCGCTGCCTCGAGCATGCTCAGCGCCTCGTCCAAGGTGCGCGCCTGCGCATCGATGTAGCCGGTCTCGAGGCGTTTGGCGATGCGGCTTGGACGGCACTCGACGGCCAGCAAATTGGCGCCGGCCATGGTCGCGGCCAGCGGCTGCGCACCGCCCATGCCGCCCAAGCCCGCGGTGAGAATCCATTTGCCGGTAAGGTTTGCGCCAAAATGACGCCGGCCCATTTCAGCAAACGTTTCATACGTGCCCTGAACGATTCCCTGACTGCCGATGTAGATCCAGGAGCCAGCCGTCATCTGCCCGAACATCGCCAGCCCCTTGCGATCGAGCTCGTGGAAATGTTCCCAGGTTGCCCAATGCGGCACGAGATTGGAGTTGGCAATGAGCACGCGCGGCGCGTCGGCATGGGTGGGGAACACGCCGACCGGTTTGCCGGACTGCACCAGCAGGGTTTCCTCTTCGGTGAGGGTTTTCAAGGTCTCGACGATGCGGTCGTAGCAGTCCCAATTGCGTGCGGCGCGCCCGATGCCGCCGTACACCACCAGCTCGGCGGGATTCTCCGCGACTTCGGCGTCCAAGTTATTCATCAACATGCGCAGCGGCGCCTCGGTCATCCAGCTACGCGCGCTCAAGGTATTGCCGCGCGCCGCGCGGATGATTCTGGGCTTGGGTGGAGCGAGCATGCGAGTTCCTCTAGGGGCGAAAGCGCCCCGACAATTCGTATCGGGTTCCGGGATAGTACAGGCGTGCCACGGAGGCGATCTGGCCGGCAGCCCACGTCCTTCTGATCACCACCAGGCATGGCTCGTCGCGCTTCATCGCCAAGAGCTTGCGCGTCCGCTCGTTGGGCATTTCCGCGCGCAATAAATGTTCCGCCTCCTGCAGGGGCGCAACCTTGACCAGATAGTCGTGCGGTGTGGTGCGGCTGAAATCCATGTTCAGGTAATCGGGCGCGAGCTTCGGCAAAACGTAGCGATCCTCGAGTTGGATGGGGCGGTCATTCTCGAAGTGCACGATCAGCGAGCAATACAACTCACCGCGGGGCGCAATACCAAAATCCTCCGCGAGGTCTGCCACGGCGCGTATTCGTTCCAAAGAAACGATCTTGGCGCGGTGCACGTGGCCGCGCTCGCGGATCTCATCGGCGATGCCGCGTATTTCCAGCGGATGCGCGCGTGCGTGGCGGTCGGCGACGAAGCTTCCGACCCCAGCAATACGCACCAATACGCCTTCGTCGCGCAACTCGCGCAACGCGCGGTTGGCCGTCATCCGCGATACGCCAAAGGATCTGACCAGGTCGTTTTCGGAGGGCACCCGAGCGGCCGCACCCCACTTGCCGGAACCGATGTTGTCGAGAATATGACGCTTGACCTGCAAGTAAAGGGGTTGCAATGACAGGGCGGCCTTGCTCATGCAGTCAGGGTAAGCTGTATAGACAGGTACGGTCAACCCGTGCGCAAGTGGTTCATTACCCGGCCAAAATCAGCGCGCAGCGGCCCGTCCAGGGAGTGGCTGCCGCCCTTGACCACCCATTGGCCGCCGACCATCACGTCGCGGATCGCCTTGTCCGCGCCGGCGAACAGCAAGCGATCCAATGCCGTGTCCGCGGAAGCCCCGGCCATTGAAGGATGCTCAGCGTCCAGCACCAGCCAATCCGCGCGGCAGCCGACAGCGATGCGGCCCACCGCTTGACCGAGCGCGCGCGCGCCGCTCAGCGCAGCGTCGCGCCACAGGCGCGTGCCGACGTGGGATTCGGACTTCGCGGCCAGGACACCGCGGCGCCTTTTGCGCAAGCGCTCTTGATATTCGAGCCAACGCAGCTCCTCGGCAGGGCTTACCGTCGATTGACTGTCGGAACCCACGCACAGCCGCCCGTCCATGTTTAAAAAGCGCGCGGCATCGAAGAAGCCGTCGCCTAAATTCGCCTCGGTGCTGACGGATACGCAGATAGCGGCGCCGGCCGCAACCAGGCCCTCAAGTTCTCCAGGCGTGGCATGAGTTGCATGCACGACGCACCAGTGTGGCGTCAGTAAATCTTGATCCAACAACAGTTCGATGGGCCGGCGCCCGGTCGCGGTCTCGCAGGCGCGCACTTCAAGCATTTGCTCAGCGACATGAATGTGCACCGGCATACTCGCGTCGATGCCGCGCAACGCGAGCGCGGCGCGGCGCAAGTGATCCAGCGGAACCGCGCGCAGACTGTGGAATGCCGCGCCGGTGCGCAGCATAGGGTTGCTCGCGTGGCTATTCGCGCGACGCTCATCGGCGATGCGCCGTTCGATGGCGCTCAGGAACTCGTCGGTGTCCAGAAAAAAGCGCGCCTGCTCCGGTTTCAACGGCTGTCCGCCGAAGTCGCTGCTTTGATAAAGGGTCGGCAAAAACGTCAGCCCGATGCCGGCTGCGCGCGCGGCATGGCTAACCGCCTCCCACAACGGGTTGACGTCCAAAGATCGCGCATCGGGGGCGGCCCGATGCAAATAGTGGAATTCCGCCACCGAGGTGTAGCCCGACTTGAGCATTTCGACGAACAATTGAGTTGCGACGATCCGCAAGTCTTCCGGCCCGATTCAATTCGCCAGCGCATACATCGCTTGGCGCCAGGTCCAGAAACTATCGCGCGCACCCATTCTATATTCTGCGTTTCCGGCCATGGCGCGTTGGAAGGCATGACTGTGAGCATTGGGCATG
>DATNKC010000448.1:0-11264 GCA_035603615.1 Steroidobacteraceae bacterium
TGAGCATGGTGTGCAGCTGACTCGTCGGATTTGTCGCCTGATCGACTGACATCACATCGAAGGTAAAACCCGTGATGCCCCGAGCCGCCGCTAGAGTGACTTCACGTTCCATGTTCAACAACGTCGAATTGGGGTCCGAACTGGTTGGCACCCCGAGCGGCCGCTGGCGCAGGTAACCGCCCTGTGCGAGCCACTTGTTATTCTCTCCGGTCTTCGTGAGGAACTGCGTGTTGTAGTAATCGACGCTCGAGGCACGATTGCCGATAGACAGAGGAAACGGATAGAAATAATGTGCGAACACCTTCTTTTGGTACTGAAGTAGGGTGTCCGGCGGCGAAATATTCATGGGCATGCAAGCATCATCATTGTTCGTCGCCGTCAGGAGCCCAGGACTGCCGTTGATCGTCACGATGGCGGATTGGGTCGAGCCCAGGTATGCGCCTTGCGCGCCGGCAAGCGCGACCGCAACGGTCTTGCTGCCCGTGAACGAGGCGGCGGTGCTGATCGGGATCACGAAGGATTTTGGCGCCGTATCGTTGTTGCCCCAACTGAGCGAACCCTGGACGGCGGTATAATTGACGCCTGCCGCCGCGGTGCCGTTGGCGGTGGCGTAACGCACAGAGGCGCCGCCGCTGCCGCCGACCGTACGATTCACGGTGATGGTCACTGAACCCGCCTCTTGCGTTGCCGAATAGGTGGCTGCCGAGAGCGATACGAGGCCGCCACCCTTGTTGCCATAGATCGTCACAGTGCTCTGGCTCTGCGAGCCCAGGGGCGCCCCACTGGCGTCACTCAATCGAATGTAGAATGTTTTCTGTCCGGTGAAGGGTGTGGTGTCGCTGATGGTGACGTTGCAATCCTGGTCCGCTCCGTCGCCGCTCGCCCAAGTGAGGACCTTGCTTATGGCCGTGAAATCCTTCCCCGCGAGCGCGGTGCCATTGACCGTGGTGCAACGCACGCTCGCGGCGCCGCTCGCTCCGCCCCTCCGATTGACCGCAATCGCCCTGACTCCTAAATTCTGCTCGGCGCCCACGGTGCCCCATGACATCGATATGGTGCCTGTGGCCGCACCGGCCGCGAATGCCGCGGATCCGGTCAAGCTGATTCCTAAACAGACCAGCAGCGAACCCAAGCAGACCCATTCACTGAGGGCCTTAGGAGCCCGTGCGTTGAACTTCATAGATAACATTTCCTGATTGCTGCGATGTGATCCGTACTGCAGGCAGCAAGCAGGGATGCGGTGAGTTCACGCCAAAAGCTCAATGCCATTGTCGGTAACCCCGCTATCTGCGACTGACAGACCGGAAGCTTTGCGCCCCCGCCTTGCGACGGGTTTGCCCTTGCGGGGCGAAGTAGAATCGACGCGGTACAGTTCGACACCCTGTCGCCATTAACGAACACCTGCGCTGCGCAATCGCGAAACGCGCACACCCTGCGCAAAATTGACCGGCGCGACCGGCGCTTGTTAGTGCAATGGCTGAAGGCGCGGCGAGGCGTTCGTGCACTCCCTCCTTCGGCGATTCGGGGAAAACGTAGCGCCGACTTTATAGTTCTTGACCGAAGTCACATTCGCCGGCCTCGCTATACAGTTCGCCGCTCTGCCATTCGCGAGTCGAATCCTCCAATGAACCGTACGCCCAGTTGCCGCGACGCCAGGGCTGCGCGTGGCGAGTTCAATCTCCGCATGTCACACGGAGATAGGTCGGCTATTCTCCGCAAGGAGTCGGATGAGATTTGCGGCCTTTTTGCTATTCACGGGGGTTAAGTTGGAGTACCCGTGGGGACGTATCAGCGATATCCGCGGGAGGCGGCTCTTTCGGCTATAGTCCAGTTAAATAAAGGGTCCGGGATGATCGAGTCCACATCGGCAGACGTGTTGTTGCAAGGCTTGTTGGAGCGCTGGTCGCAAGGTGACCGGGATGCGCTCGATCAGCTCCTGACACACCTGTACCGCGACATTCATGCGATCGCAGTCCGCCAGTTGAATCAGGAGCGTCATTCCAGCCTACGTCCCACGGCGCTGGTCCACGAGGCTTATCTGCGGCTCGCGGCGCTGCGTGAAATGCGGCTCCAGGACCGCACCCACTTTCTCTCGATGGCTGCCCGCGTGTCACGCCAAGCCCTGACCGACGAGGCACGCCGCCGCCGCGCCTCCAAGCGGGACGGCGGCGATCCGGTGACTTTGAGCGATACGAATCTGGGCGAGCCGGATCAAACCCACGACGCCGTCGACGTCGATGACCTGTTGACCGAACTGGAGCGCTTCGATCCGCTCGCCGCGGAGATCGTTTCGTTGCGCGTCTTCGGCGGCCTGTCGATCGAAGAAGTAGCCTCCGCCAAGGAGATTTCCGTCGCGACCGTCAACCGCCGCTGGGCGATCGGCAAAGCTTGGCTAACGCGTGAGCTGACGCGCGAATGAGCGGCGCCGTGGACGATTCCGATCGGCGCGCAATGACGTACCGACTGTTCGCCGAGGCGCTCGATCTGCTCGGGGACACGCGCGAGCGATTCCTCGAGGAGCATTGCCGCGCGGACGCCCAATTGCGCGCGGAAGTCGCGGCGCTCCTGGCGATCGCGGAGGCGGGGCCCGGTGGTGTTGAGACCGGCGCGCTCGCCGGCGCCGCGCCGCAACGCGAACCATCGCAGACCGGGAAGATCTTCGGCCGTTTTCGCCTGCGCGAACAAATCGGCGAAGGTGGGATGGGCGTCGTGTATCTTGCCGAGCGCACCGACGGTGTCCAGCAGTTGGTGGCGGTCAAGCTCGTCTCGACCCTCCTGGCCACGGCCGCTCAGCATCGACTCGAGCGTGAAGTGCGGATCCTGGCGCGGCTGGAGCACGCGTCGGTCGCGCGTCTCATCGATGCAGGCGTCGAGGGCGGCCGAGCCTGGGTCGCGATCGAGTACGTGCGCGGCGAACGCATCGATGCCTATTGCGCCGCTCGAAATTTGTCGACGCCCGGGATCGTACGGCTGCTCGTGCAATTGTCGGCGGCCGTGTCGGCGGCTCATGCCTTGCTCGTCGTCCACAGCGACATCAAGCCGGCCAATGTGCTCGTCACGGCGGAGGGACTGCCCAAACTCATCGATTTCGGCATTGCCACGGCATTGCGTGAATCGGAGCCCGCACGGGCCGCCACTGTCGAGATTGGGCGCCTGTTCTCGCCGAACTACGCGGCCTTGGAACAACTGAGCGGCGGCGCGATAACCGTGGCCACGGATGTGTTCGGGCTGGGTGCTCTCGCCTATCGGCTCCTGACGGGCGCTCCAATCTATCGAGAGGCCAACAGTCCCGTGGCTTACCTAATGGCGGTGAATCAGCGCGACGTCGAAGCGCCGAGCCGCGCGGCGCTCGCCGGCGGACGCGGCGAATCAGCGGCACGGGCGCTCCGCGGCGACCTGGATGCGATTCTATGCAAGGCGCTCGAACGGGAGCCGAATCGCCGCTACGCGTCCGCGGCCGACTTCCAGGCCGACTTGCAACGCTATCTGGACGGCCGGCCGGTTACCGCGCGTGCACCGTCGATCCGTTATCGAGCCGTGAAATTCGCACGGCGCAACGCGCTCGCCGTCGGCCTCGCGGGCTTGCTGAGCGTGAGTGTCGTCGCCGGCGGCGTGACAGTCTGGCTGCAATCGCGCAGCACTGCGCTCGCCCGCGACATGGCCGCCCGCCGCGGGGAATTCCTGGAAAGCATGCTCAAGTCCGCGAACCCGCGCGAGGGCAAGCGCGATATCACGGTCGCGGAATTGCTGGACGCGGCCGCGCGAGGGCTTGATGAGAAGCTTGGCGCCGAGCCGCTTGTCGAAGCATCGTTACTCGGCCTGATCGCGGACACGAACACCGAACTCGGGCGCTACCCGGAGGCGCTGGCAACCAGCGATCGCCAGCTTGCCCTATTGCGGCGCGAGGGAGCGAGCGCGAGGGATCTCGCTCTGGCGATGGCGGATCGCGGCGATCTGTTATCCAGGGCGAACCGCTACGATGAGGCGGAGACTACGCTGAAGGCGGCCATCGCCGACTTGCGACGGCAGTCCGGCGAGAAGCCCGCTTTGGTGCAGACGCTGAGCAGCCTGGCCGGCGTATACGCCAACACGAACCGCAATCCGGCGGCGGAGACCGCTTTGGCCGAGGCCATCGTGCTCGATCAGCAGCGCACGGGCTTTCCGCAGCAGCAACTCGCCGTGGTTCTCGGCAATGAGGGACGTTACGCGGAGTCGGCGACTTTCGCCCGTGCCGCGCTCGACTTGGAACGCAAGTATTTGCCGGCGGACAATCCGACTGTGCTGATCACGGAATCGAATTACGCCATGACACTGGCGAACTTGCATCGGCCGGCGGAGGCGTTGCCGCTGCAGCGGGAGGTCGCCGATGCGACCGCTCGGGTCCTCGGACCCGATCATCCGGACACACTCCTAATGCAAGCGCATGTGGCGGAGGACCTGTTCGACCTAGGCCGCTTTGCGGAGGCGGCAACAATCGAGCATCACGCGGCAGAGTCGTTGGACCGCGCGGTCGGCGAAAACCATCGCTATGCGCGGGGCGTCTGGATCGGCTATGCCATGGCCGCCTGCAACACCGACGATGCGCCCGCAGGTCTCGCGGCGGCAAAGCGCGTCGCCGACATTCGCGCCAGGATTCTGCCGGCAATCGACTGGCAGACCGCGACCATCCACGGGGTCATCGGCCTGTGCCTCGCTCACTTGAAACGGTACGCCGAGGCGGAGCCCATGCTGCTGCAGGCGAGTGCGATTCTGGAGGCGTCGCGAGGCGCGAATTTCTACCAGACTCAATTGGCCTATACGACGCTGCGCGACATGTACGCGGCGATGGGCAGATCCGCGGACGCCGCCGTGTTCGGCGGGAAAATCGAGAAAGTGAAGTAATCCCGCGCACGAGGCGAAATCGGCTATTGCCCCGTGGGGACCGTAGCGCGCGCGAGCGCCGGCGCCGGCAGGGGTCACGGATGCCGACGCCCTGAAGGAGCATCCACCGGCACCACGAACGCGTCACGGATTCCGCGTTCCGTTTTCATTCCGGGCCGCCGTGAGGCACAATTGCTTATACCGCGTTGCAAGGAGCACCAATGGTTACGCCTGCGAATAATTACGCCCCTCCCAAGAGCGAAGTTGCGGACGTCGTCCAGGGTGATGACATCAAAGCAAGTCGCGGATCGCGCCTTGGCGCCGCCATTATCGACAGCCTGATCGTTTTAGTCCCGATGATTCCGGCATACGTGCAGGCCGTGCCACTGATCGCGCGCGCCGGTCCTGGTATGCGACCTAACGCCTTCGCCGTCTGGGGGGTGATTGCGAGCACCGGTGGTTGGTTCTACGTCGGGCTGCTCTGGATGGTGATCGTGCTGATCATCGACGGCATACTCGCCTACCGAAACGGGCAGAGCATCGCCAAGAAATGGCTGGGCATCAAGGACGTGCGAACCGACGGTTCACGCGTGAGCTTCGCGCGCATATTTTGGCTGCGCAACGTGCTCAATATCTGTATTTCCTACATACCGCTCATCGGGGTGTTTTACGGCCTGATCGACGCCCTGTTCATCTTCGGACCCGCTAAACGCTGCGTTCACGACTACATAGCTGACACCATCGTCGTCAGGGCTTGAGCGCCTCCATCGACACGATCCTGACGGCGGAAACGCCCGAAGGGATCGCTATTGTGATTCGCCCCGCCGGATTCGCGGTACGTTGCACGGCTTTCCTGATCGATGTCTTCATCCGATTTTTCGCCCTGTCGAGCCTTTTGACAGGACTCAGCGTGGGCGGACACTTCGCCAAGGGCGCGATGTTCATCATTCTCTTCGTCATCAATTGGCTGTATCCGGTTATCTTTGAATTGACGCCGATCGCCGCCACGCCCGGCAAGTACATGCTGGGCCTGCAGGTCATGATGGCCAACGGACTGCCCCTCACGCCGGCCGGCTGTCTGACCCGAAATCTGATGCGGGCCGTCGATATGCTGCCGCTCATGTACGCTTTCGCAATAGTCACAATGCTGCTGAGACGTGACGCACGGCGCCTGGGCGATTTGGCAGGCGACACCGTGGTGGTCTATCGGCACGAGGCGGTGGCCGCAGGCGCATTCGGCAGGGGCGATCCCATACCGCCGCCGGTGGTCTTGAGCCCCCGACAGCAGGCCGCCATCGCGGCATTTGCTTGGCGTGTTGATCGTTTGACAGAGGAGCGGGCGGAGGAGATCGCGGCATTGGCGGGCAGCGCTGCGCCGCTGCGCTCCTCCAACTCGTCGATGACCGCACGCCTCGTCGGCATTGCGCGCTGGCTGCATGGGCAGCGGCGCCGAACGGTCGCCGAATGACAGCGCTTGAATTCGAAACCGCGCAGGCCCCGAAATGGAGCGAATTGGAGAAACTTCTCACGCGTGAGGAGAAGCAACTCGATCCAGGGCGCTTCTTGGAATTGTACCGCATGTGCTGCGAACACCTGGTGCTCGCGCAGGCGCGCGGTTTCCCGGCGAACGTGATCGAACGCTTGTCGGTCGTCACCGCACGCGCCCACCAAATCGTCTATCGCCGAAGTGAATTCGGCCTGGCACGCGTCCTGCGTGTTCTCGCGCTAACGTTTCCCCAGACCGTGCGCGCCAACTGGAAATATGTTTTGGCCGCAGCGGCTCTTTTGATGCTGCCGGCCATCGCGATTGGTCTGGCGACCTACTTTCGCCCGGATCTGATCTTGTCCGTGGTCGACAGCCGCGTTGCGGCGCAATTCGAGCAGATGTACGGACCGGCTGCGAAGTCCATTGGCCACGTCCGCGATTCGGGCGATGACTGGTCCATGTTCGGCTTTTACATCATGAACAACATCGGTATCGCGTTTCAGTGCTACGTCACCGGCGTGCTGTTTGGGTTGGGCAGTGTGTTCTTTCTGTTCTGGAACGGCGTTTACATGGGCGCCATCGCGGGCTATGTGACGGCACGCGGCTTCGGCACCACCTTTTTTTCCTTCGTCGTCACGCATTCGGCGTTCGAACTCACGGCCATCGCGCTGTGCGGCGCCGCCGGACTGCGCGTGGGCCGCAGTACCCTGTTTCCCGGTCGCATGGGCCGGCTGGAGTCGATGCAAATCGCTGCGCGCGACACCAGTTCCATCGTGTTCGGATCCGCCGTGATGCTGGTCATTGCCGCGGCTTTTGAGGCGTTCTGGTCCTCATCCAGATGGGTGATGCCCACGGCGAAGTACGCCTGTGCCGCGGCGTGCTGGATCCTCGTGATGCTTTTCTTCATACGGCGGCCCCGTGCAAGTTGATTCGATGACCCTGACTCTGCGGCCGCGGGCAATCTGGGAAGGTTGCGATCTCGGCATACGATTGCTGCAATCGAATTTTCGTTCCGCCTATTCCTGTTACCTCATGGTTGCGCTGCCGCTTTTCGCGCTGTGTTTCGCGACCTATGACATTGCGGCGTGGCTGCCGGCGGTGCTCATTTGGTGGTCCAAGCCCTGGCTGGATCGCACGCTGCTGTTCGTGCTGTCGCGGGCGCTGTTCGGCGTGGTCACCGCGCCGCCGGACGTCTGGGACGCGCAACGCGACGTGTGGTGGGGGCAGTGGCTGGGAACGGTAACGCTGCGCCGGTTGAGTGCGTCGCGTTCCTTCACGCAGCCGGTCAGGCAGCTAGAGGGCCTGACCGGCGCGGCGCGTGCAACCCGCGTACGCCAATTGGCCACCCGCCATCGCGGTGTTGCGCGCGCCATGACTCAGGCATTTGCCGCGGCGGAATTAGCACTGATGCTCAGCATTGTGTCCCTCGAGCTATGGCTCGCGCCCAAGCATGCCGACCTGTCCTGGATGTCGCTCGTGACCGGAATGGCGAAACCGCAAACCATCGCGTTGACGCTGAGCTATGCCGCAGCCGTCGCCTTCGTCGAGCCATTTTACGTGGCGGCCGGATTCGGCATGTATCTGAATCGACGGGTCGAACTGGAAGCCTGGGACATCGAGCAGGAGTTTCGCCGTGCATTCTCTGGCTAAGGCCTGTTTGCTCGCGACGCTGTGTTTCACCGCGGCTCGCGCCCAGGGAGTCGATCCGGATGCCGGCGTCCTCACGCCGGCGGCCGTGCAGGCGGCGGTGGAAACGCTGCGGCACGATCCTAATTTGAGCCCCGACAAGACCGTACGATCCTTGCATTGGGCCGGCAGCCAAAAGCCCGAAGAGCCGCCCAAAGACGCACCTCCTTGGATTGTCAGTCTGTTTCAATTTCTCGCGTCGTCCGGGAGCTTGGTGATGTGGGTTGCGGGGGCGATCGGCTTTGCGGTCGCTGCCGTGTGGGTGTATCGCCTCCTCAAGTCCCGCCAATTCGCTCCGCGCGTGGCGGCGGGGCAGGGCGTTTCACGCGTACAGGATTTGGACATCAATCCCAACTCCCTGCCTGCCGACGTGGGCGCCGCGGCATTGAGCCTGCTGGAAGCCGGCCGCACTCGGGAGGCCTTGTCGCTTCTGTATCGCGGCTCGCTGTCGCGGGTGGTGCATCGTTTCGCCGTCGCGGTGGGCGAATCTTTCACCGAGGGGGAAGCATTGCGCGCGGTGGGACAACGATTGGATCAACCGCGGGTGCAATATTTTGCTGCGCTGGTAGCGCTATGGCAGCGCGTCGTGTACGCCGCGGAAGCGGCAGCCCCCGAATCGGTGGCGGTGCTGTGCCGGGAGTTTGCGCCAACCTTCGACGGCGCGCAGGGTCTATGACGCGTGATCGCATCACTTATCTGGCCATCGTCGTCCTGCTGGCGATCCTGGGTATCTGGGTAGCGCGCAATACCTACTGGGACGACACCCACGTTCCCGTGCCGCCGCAAGGCGAAGCCGCGACCAATGCTTACTACAGTGTGCAGCATCTCGCCACGGCACTTGGGATCCGGTCGAGCTTTATCGTTTCCCTGAATGCGGTGCCGCCGAACAAAGGAGCGCTGCTGATCGACGGCTTTCAGGGCGACATGACACACACCCACGTCGATGAGTTGGCGCCCTGGGTTGAATCCGGCGGCCGCCTCATCATCACCGACGATGTGGTGCGTGCCGATCCAAAGTTTCAGGTGTGGAGCGGCATCACTCTCGGTGCTCGTTTCGACCCCCCTGAAAATACCAAGCCGAATCCCCCGCGGCGGGACCCCGAGGATGACTGCGCGTCGCTGGACGTCGCAACCGACGGAAAGGTCACCGATAAACCGCTGACCATATGCCTGCCGCCGGGTGAGTTCGGTTTGGTCAGCAAGCGCACACCGGCCTGGTCCCTCGCCAACAGATACGGCATGCAGGTACTGCGGGTAAACATTGGACGCGGCAGCGTCACGGTCATTCCCCGCTACTCGCTCATTAGCAACAAGAATCTCATCAGACACGAGCATGCGGAGATTTTTGTAACCGCGTCGCAGCTGGTTCGGGGTGATGCCTTGTACATCGTCAATGTGGCGCGGGCGGAGACCTTGATCGCGCTGGTCTGGCGCCTTGCCGCGCCCGCGGTGGTGTTTTTCGGCGTTGCCATTCTTTGCATCATCCTGCGCCAATTGCCGCGGTTCGGTCCCCCGTTACCGCCGCCTGCAATGGTACGGCGTTCGCTGGCGGAGCAGATCCGCGCCAACGCCGCATTCGCGTGGCGCACCCGAAAATTGACGGCACTGCGCGCAGCCGTGCGCCGGGCGTTGGATGAAACCGCGAAGAAGCGGATTGCTGCGTACGGCAGCCTGGATATACGCAAACGCGTGAACGCCATCGCTGCATGGGCCGGTATTGACTCAAAGGCACTCAACTCAGCGATGACCGAGGATGCAGTGGCTGCGCCGCAGGTGCAACGGACGGCGATCGTGCTGCTCGAACAGGCTCGGCGACTCTTGAACGCTCGAATTCAAAATAAACAAGGACGCACATGACTGCCGAATCCAATTCCATCGTTCGCGCCGGCGAACTGCTGTCCAAGTTAAGAACCCAGATTGGCAACGCGCTGGTTGGGCAGAATGAGGTGGTCGATCAAGTCATCATTGCGTTGATCGTGTCGGGACACGTGCTGATCGAAGGGGTCCCCGGGCTCGGCAAGACGCTGCTGGTGCGGGCATTGGCGCAGGCCATGTCGCTTCAGGTATCCCGGGTCCAGTTCACCCCTGACCTCATGCCATCGGACATCACCGGACATGCGGTGCTCGACAACACGACGCGCGAATTGCGCATCGTGCGCGGTCCGGTATTCACCAATGTGTTGCTCGCCGATGAGATCAATCGCGCGCCGGCCAAGACCCAAAGCGCCTTGCTCGAGGTCATGCAGGAGTATCAAGTGACGCTGGAGGGCCAAACACTGGCGTTGCCCCGGCCCTTCATCGTGTTGGCGACGCAAAATCCGCTGGAGACCGAGGGCACCTATCCGCTGCCGGAAGCCCAGCTGGATCGCTTCTTGCTGAAGATCGACATGTCCTATCCGTCGCTCGAGCAGGAGATCGACATCGTCGCGCGCACCACGACGGATCAGACCGGTGATCAGTTGCCGCTGGCCGGCGTCACCGCCGTGCTGAATGAGCGGATGATCCTGGCGCTTCAGCAGTTGGTGGCGCGCCAGCGTGTCGATAAGGCGGTGCTCGACTACGCCGTGCGCATCGTGCGCGCCACGCGAGACTGGCCCGGTATCGCCGTGGGCAGCGGCTCGCGCGGACCGATCGCGCTGGTTCGGGCGGCCAAGGCGGCGGCGCTGATGGCGGCGCGGGCGTTTGTCGTACCCGACGACGTCAAGGGAGTGGCCACAGCGGCGCTGCGCCATCGCGTCGCGCTGTCTGCCGATGCGCAACTCGATGGCCATAGCGCCGATGATCTGATCAGTGCGATCCTCGAGGCGACCGCGGCGCCGCGAGTCTGAGGGACCTCCAAGTGATTTTTATTCCCTCCCGCACGCTCGTTCTGGTTCTGATCGGGGTCGGCGCAGTGTTGGCCACGTTGAGCGGCGTCGATACGCCGCACTCGACCATTCTGCAGGCGGCCGCGGCGAGCGGGGCTGTCCTGGTGTTCTTGCTGGTGATCGATGGCTACCTCAGCCTGTCAGCGTGGAAGCGCGCGCCGCTGACATTGAAGCGCCACCTGCCGCGCGCGTTCGCTGTCGGCGCCCCTGTGACGGTGGGATTGAGCCTCGAGAATGGCGGTGCGCGGCGCCACAGCGGCCGGTTGTTCGACATGGCCGATGCGAGCATGGACACGCCGAGCATGCCGCTTACCTTCGCGCTCGAGGCGGGACAACGGCAAACGCTGCAATTCAAGATTACACCC
>DATNKC010000449.1:0-9656 GCA_035603615.1 Steroidobacteraceae bacterium
GGGCTAAGGGCTAAGGGCTAAGGGCTAAGGGCTAAGGGCTAAGGGCTAAGGCCTAAGGGCTAGGCGCTAGGGGCTAAGTTCAGTCCGCGCAGAACGCTCCGGCACGTTCCAGGCGACGCGGAACTGTCCCGCCGCCAGGTCGCGGCAGGGAACCAGGTTGTTTTCGAACTCGCGGCTCGAGATGTCCCACCCGGATTTGAGCGCCCGCGCGCGGCACGCGTTGGGATCGATCCTGAGGGCGCGCACGGCGGCGGCGGCAAGGTCGTTATCCAACGCTCCTGTGACGCCATCTTCGATCACATCGATCGGACCGGTGACAGGATAGGCGGCCACCGGCACACCGCAGGCCATCGCCTCGAGGTTAACGAGTCCGAAAGTATCGGTGCGGCTGGGGAAGACCATGACATCCGCAGCGGCCAGATGGCAGGCCAGTTCGTCGCCGAATTTGTAGCCGGTAAAGGTGGCGTTGGGATATTGCTGCTGCAGCCGAGTGCGCTCCGGCCCGTCCCCGATCACCACCTTGCTGCCGGCCCAGGGCATGCAGAGAAAGGCATCGATATTCTTTTCGATGGCGACGCGCCCGACGTAGGCGGCAATGGGGCGCGGCAGGTCGAAGAGATCCTTCAGGCGAGGCCGAAATTTCTCGGTGTCCACGCCGCGTTGCCAATGCGCCAGATTGCTGAACCCTTGCGCCGCCAGTTCCTTGCGCATCGAAGCCGTGCTCACCATGCAGCGCACGGCGGCGCCGTGAAAGCGGCGCAGCGCAGCGTAGGAGACCTTCACGGGAATGGGGAATCGCGCCCGCAAATACTGCGGAAATTGCGTGTGATACGAAGTGGTGAAGCGTACGCCCCACCTTAGGCAAAAGCGCCGCGCGCTCAATCCCAACGGCCCCTCGGTGGCAATATGCAGCGCCTGGGGTGCGAAGGCGAGAATGTCTTTTTCGACTTTTTTGTAAGGGAACAGCGACAGCCGTATTTCCGGATAGGTCGGGCACGCGACGCTGCGAAAATCTTTCGGCGTCAGCATTCTGACCTCGTGACCAAAACGCCCCAGCCACGCCGCGGTCTGCGCCAGCGTGCTGACCACACCGTTGGTTTGCGGAAACCACGCATCGGTGACGATCATGATTCTCATGAGGCGCCACAATGGCAGGCCAGGATGACGATACGATGACGACTTGGATCACTATTTTGACGTAATCTCACCGATAACGGCGGTATGTCATCGGCGTGTAACGAAAATCTTATATTTGGTTCATGGACCGATTCGTTGAAGCAATCCCAAGGAATCCAACATGCAAAGTTTTTTGGCGGAACTCAAAACTCAGCGCTGGGACGATCATCGTTACTACCACCACAGCCGCATCAATCAGTCCCTGCACCTTTTGAGTGCCATCAGCTTCATCATTGCTTATGTCACCATGTTCTTCGATCCGGTGAAGTCCGCGTTGATCGGTTGGCTGGTGTCCATGGTCAGCCGCCAATCCGGCCATTTCTTTTTCGAGCCCAAGGGCTACGACGCGATCAATCGCGCGAGCCACGAGCACAAAGAGCAAATCAAGGTCGGCTACAACCTGCGCCGCAAGGTGATACTGCACGCCGTTTGGGCCCTCGTACCGCTGGTCTTGTGGTTCGATCCGACCTTCTTCGGCCTCTTCACCGCGCATACCAGCGGCATGGGCTTCGTGCGGCACGTCGGCGAGATCTGGCTCTTTGTCGGCGCCGGTGCGCTGCTATTTCGAATGATTCAGCTATTTTTCATCAAAGGCGTTCAGACCGGCCTGGTATGGGCCACCAAGATTCTGACCGATCCTTTCAACGACGCGATTATCTATGCCAAGGCGCCGCTTTATTTGATGCGCGGCGAATTGATCGATCCCATGGGCGAGGTCGAACCCGAAGCCCATCGGGCCTGAAGCATTTCCTTGAGCACGCGGCGTTTGATGGCTTTGTTGGTCAGTTGCGGGCCGGTCCACCACCAGCCGTCGCGCCGCATTTCCTCCGCCGCCGACACGATCCGGTCGGCGACGGCGGCGAAATCCGCCTCACTGTAATTCAAGCTGAATATCAATCGCCCCGTGCCCACCCAGCTCAGCGCCAGCCCCGCGGCGCGCAAATAATATTGAAGCATCCAGTTATAGCCCGAGGGCTGCGGGTAATAGAGGGTCCAAATCGAGGACAGATTCGCAACCCGCACGGGCAGCGCCGCGGCCGCGAGCCGCTCGTTCAGCCGTTGCGCCCGGCCGTTCCACAACTCGTCGAGGCCGCGATAGACCGCGCGAACCGGTTCGCTCTCCAAGCGGTTCAAGAACTCGTGCATCGCGCCCATGACATAGGGATGGGAGTTGAACGTGCCGCGGGCAAAGCAAATATCCGCCGGGCGATCGTCGCGAAAACGGCGCATCAGTTCGTGCTTGCCGCACAACACGCCGACGGGCAGTCCTCCGGCCACGGTTTTGCCGTAGGTCACCATGTCGGCGCGAACGCCGAAATATTCCTGGGCACCGCCGGCGGCGAGGCGAAATCCCACGAACACCTCGTCGAAGATCAACGCGATGCCTCGTTCGGTGCAGACCGCGCGCAACGCCTTGAGCCACTCCGTATAGGCGGCGCGGTCGAAATGCGCTTTGCGCGCGCTGTCGAGCAAGGTCGAGTCGCCGGGCGCGCCGGTATTCGGATGCAGGGCCTGCAATGGATTCACCAGCACGCAGGCTATATCGCGGCGCGTCCGCAACACCTTGAGCGCCGCGGCGTCCATGTCCTTGAGGGTATAGGTCTCGCGCGCCGCGACCGGATTGCCCACGCCAGGCTGCACATCGCCCCACCACCCGTGATACGCGCCGCAGAATCGCACCAGATGCGAGCGCTGCGTGTGATAGCGCGCGAGCCGCACGGCCTGCATGACCGCTTCGGTGCCGGACATGTGGAAGGAGACCTCATCGAGACCCGAAATCGCGAGCAAGCGCCGGACGTTCTGCGCGGTCAGCGGGTGATAGGCCCCCAGCACCGGCCCGAGCTCGCGCACGCGCGCCGCACCGGCGTCGATGCACTCTTTGTAAAAATCGTAGCCGAAGACGTTGACGCCGTACGAGCCGGTCACGTCGTAAAAGCGGTTGCCGTCAAGATCGGTGACCGTCACGCCTTCCGAGGATTGAACGAAGGAGCCGGTCTTCAGATGCTTGCGTACATAGCCGCTGAATTGAAACGGCACGCGGTAGCGGGAAGTGAATTCAAGATCCGACACGCTGCCCGCAAGCTCGGCGGTCTGCTCGACGGTGCGCCGGAAGCGGTCCGCAAACAGAGCCGAGAGCCGCGCAAAGCCGGCGCGCCGCGCCGCGACAACCGGTGCCGGCGCCGCGTCGACGCCAAAGAAGCTCGAATCGTCATACTCGTAAAACGGTACCCAGGAGGCGAAGCGGCGCGCCATACGCGAATGGCCCGCGAGCGAGCGGTGCTTTGCCAGGGAAAGCTGCAGCCTGACGTAGATTTTTCGCAGCAAAAATGCCAGGACCAGAGCGCCCAAAACATAGCCGAAGGTCGTAATAGCCGATACCTCGCGCAGCCTGCCAGGCGCGGACTGTATTGCAGACGAATGACACTACGATGAATGCCAGATCCCTGATTGAGCGGCTGACCCAGCAGGAAGACATCAATTTCCTGTTCAGCAACCGCATTCCGCGCCGTTTTGTGACCCGCTTCATGGGCTGGTGGAGCCGCATCGAACATCCATGGATCTGCAACGGCAGCATCGCGCTTTGGCGCCTGTTTTCCGAACTGGATCTGAGCGAGGCGAAAACCACCCACTTCAAGAGCCTGCACGACTGCTTCACGCGGGAGCTGAAGCCCGGCGCCCGCCCCATCGATATGGACCCCACGCATCTGGTCAGTCCCTGCGATGGCTTGGTCGGCGGGTGCGGCATCATCGAGAAGGGCACGCTCCTGCAGGCGAAAGGCTTTCTCTACCCGCTCAGCGAGCTGTTGGCGGACGCGCAATTGGCGCAGTACTACGAAGGCGGGCAGTACGCGACGCTGCGGTTAACCTCGAGCATGTACCACCGATTTCACGCGCCGGCTGATTGCCGGGTGGAACAGGTCAACTATATTTCCGGTGACGCCTGGAACGTCAATCCCATTGCGCTGAAACGCGTCGACCGGCTGTTCTGCAAGAACGAACGCGCCGTCATCAGGTGCCGGCTCGCTTCCGGACAGCTGCTGGCGCTGGTGCCGGTGGCGGCCATCCTGGTGGCGAGTATCAGACTGCGCTTCCTCGATGTACTGCTGCATTTGCGCTATCGCGGGCCCAATGTGATTCCCTGCGATGCTGCGTTGCAGCGCGGCGAAGAAATGGGGTGGTTCGAGCACGGCTCCACTATCATAGTGCTGGCGCCGTTAGGGCTCCGTCTGGCGGATGGGGTCCACCAGGGAGCGCGGGTGCAAATGGGGCAAACCCTTATCCAGACAGGCTAAAACCGCAACTATTGCCGGCCGGCGGTGTTTTGTATCTAAACGACACACATTCCAGTGCAAACGCAACTAACGGCCGAGTTCACGACATTTATGCGTGCCTATCAGGACATGGTTTTTTCGACTGCCGCCCGGCTGGCGGGCAACGACACCCAAGCGGAGGACATATCCCAGGAAGTGTTCATCCGGGCCTATGAGCATTTCTCCGATTTACGCGGCAGCGTCACGGCGGGCGGCTGGCTCAAGACCGTCACCACCAATCTGACCCTCAACTACCTGAGCCGCTACCGCAAGCGCTGGCGGCTTTTCTCGGAAATGCGCTCGAGCACGCAAGACGGCGAGGATGATGGAGCGGAACTGGACTGGGAGGTCCCTGACACGATACTTGCGGACTTAAGCGCGGAACAACGCAGTGCCATTGTCGACGCCGCGCTCAAGCAGCTGCCCGAGCATCAGCGCCTGCCGCTCGTGCTGTACCACTTCGAGGACATGTCCTACCAAGAGATTGCCGACAAGCTGAGCGTCTCGCTGACCAAGATCAAAACCGACATTCGCCGCGCGCGCGCGGCACTTTTACCGCTGCTGCAAACCGTGGGCGGCGCGCGCGATACACTGGATGGTTGACCCCATGAACAAACGCACCGACGCGACGCTGAAACTCGAACAGGTATTGCACCAGGCCTTGAGCGGACTACCGCCGCGCCAGGCGCCCGCCACGCTGGAATCGCGCGTGGCCAATGAGCTGGCGCGCCGCGCTTTGCTGCCTTGGTGGCGCGCGAGTTTTGCGAGCTGGCCGGTGGCCGCCCGCGTTATGTTCATTTTGGTTTGCGCAGTGCTCGCGGCCGTGACCATATTGGGAGGCGTCTCCGCCTACCTGGGCGACCGCTCCTTCGAGGAGGTTTCGGCGCTTGTGCTCTCCTGGGCGCATCCCCTGTTGACGGTTCTTTCCTCGGCGGGCGGCTTGGTGGCGCTGCTGATGCATGTGATTCCCCCCTTGTGGTTGTACGGAATCTTGGGTGTGGGAATCTTCCTCTACGTGACCTTATTCGGGCTGGGTGCGGCGGCCTATCGGACGCTCTACCTTCCCTCATCGGCAGGTAACGCTTCATGAACGCCTCGACACTGCAGCGCTTGGGTTTCCTCTTCACGCTACTGTGTTTGACGGCCGTCGCCGTGCACCCCGACGCCGCAGCGGCAGCCCCCGCTCACAGCGCGACGGCGGCTGCGCCCGCGGCTGCGCCCGCGGCCAGCAGCGCCGCCACCGGCACCGCGGCAGCGGCCAAGGACGATCACGCACCGGCAACCGCGCCGCCCGCGCCAACCGACGATGCATTCGACGATGACTCGGATCGCGATTCCTCGGATCGCGATTCCTCGGACTGGCGCCGCCGGATCGAGGCTCATCAGCGGCGCAATCGGCAACATCACGAAGACGGCGACGTCGTCAGTATCGGCCATTCCAGCTACTTAGAGAGCGGCCAAAAGGCCGATTCGGTGGTGTCGGTATTTGGGTCCTCGACCAGTGATGGCGAAGCGCAGGATGTCGTTTCGGTCATTGGCAATACGCGCGTCACGGGACCGGTGGGCGACACCGCGATCGCGGTCATGGGCAATGTCTATGTCGACGCCAAGGTGAATGGCGATGTGGTCGCCGTGATGGGCAACGTCGAGCTGGGACCGAACGCCGAAGTCGGCGGCGATGTGGTTGCGGTCATGGGGACCTTGACCCGCGATCCCGCCGCGGTCGTGCACGGCTCGGTGCAAAGAATCATCAATATGGATATTGGCGGGGCCAGGGGTTTCGGCGGGCTGAACACCTGGATCACCCATTGTTTGCTGCTGGGCCGCCCCTTGGCCTTCGCCGCGGGACTCGGCTGGGCTTGGACCATCGCGCTCGGCTTCTTGGCGTTTTACTGCTGCCTGGCACTGATGTTTCGCGCTGGGGTTGATCAGTGCGTGCACACCTTGGAATCTGAACCCGGACACACGGCACTGGCGGCGCTGCTGGGCATTCTCTTGACGCCGGTGTTGCTGGTTTTGTTGTGCGTCACGGTGATCGGCATCGCGGCGGTGCCCTTCGTCATGGCGGCCTTGTTCTGCATGTCGCTGTTCGGCAAGGCCGTGATGCTGGCGTGGCTCGGCGGCCGCATTTCGGGCCGCAGGCCCGGGCCTGCCGGCCATCCGGTCGTCGCGGTGCTCATCGGCGGCGCGGTCGCACTTATTCTGTATGTCGTGCCGGTCGTAGGATTCCTGGTTTACAAGTTGCTCGGATTCTTTGGATTCGGCGCTGTGCTCTACACCTTGGTGCTGCGCGTGCGCGCGCGCCGGGCCGGCGGCACTCCACCGCCGGCATTCGCGGGCGCTACCCCGGGGGGCCTCAACAGCCCACCACCGAACAACACCGCGGCGATGGCGGGTCCTGGCTGGACGGCCGGTGCCACGCCAGCCCCCGGTGCAGCCCCGGGCGCCGCCGCCGCGGCAGCAGCCCCTCCGAACGCCGCCGCAGAGCCGTTCGCATCGGGAGCGCCGCCTTTCGCATCCGCCTCTCCCGCGTATTCGGCGCCGCCGCCCGCCGCGAACATGTCGCCGCAGATCACCGCCGCCATGCCGCGCGCCGGTTTTTGGGTGCGCATGGGCGCGTTGTTCCTCGACATTTTATTGGTGGGCTTCGCGACGAGCCTGTTGCACCCCTTCGCCGACGGTCGCTTGTTCGGCGACTTTCACATCGTGGTGCTGGCGGTCTACGGCGCCGTGATGTGGAAACTACGCGGCACCACCGTCGGCGGCATCGTGTTCGATTTGCATGTCGTGCGCCTGGACGGTCGGCCGCTGGATTGGGAAACGGCCATCGTGCGCGCGCTGGGATGTTTCCTGTCGCTGTTCGTGGTCTTCCTCGGCTTTATCTGGATCGCGTTTGACCACAACAATCAGGCCTGGCACGACAAGATCGCGGGCACCGTGGTGGTGCGGGCCAAGCGCGGCGGCCTATAAGTCTCCGACAGGGCTCACAACCGCTCGCGGATGGCGGGCGGCAGTAATGCCTTGTACCGGCGACTGAGTGACAGACGCTCGCCGTTGCGCAGGATCAATTCATAGTCGCCGTGAAACATGGGCTGAAGCTCCGCGATGGATCCGAGGCGTACCACGTGCGAGCGATGCACGCGAATGAATTCAGCCGCGTCCAATTGGGCGGTCAACTTGGCGAGCGGTTCGCGCATCAAGTGCACTTTGCCGGCGGCATGAATCTCGACGTAGTTGCCGGCCGCCGATATCCGGTCAATGCTGTCGACAGGAATGAAATACGCGCGGGCTCGATCGCGTATCAGGACTTGCTTGATCGGCGCCGCCTGCCCCGGCATCGCGCTAAGCACGCGGCGCACGCGCTCCTCAAGATCTCCGTGGTCGGGATCCGCCAGCGCCGTCTTGACGCGCTCGATGCTGCGCAAAAACCGCTCGCGGTCGTAGGGCTTGAGCAGATAGTCGAGCGCCTGCACGTCGAATGCTTGAACGGCGTACTCCGAGTAGGCGGTGGTGAATACGATGTGCGGGGATTCGGTGCCGCGAATGGCCTCGAGTACATCGAAGCCGCTGTGCGAGCCCAATTGGATGTCGAGATAGACGAGGTCCGGTTTGCGAGCGGTGATTTCCGCCACCGCGGTCTCCACGGTATCGGCTTGCGCAACGACTTCGAATTCCGGCAGCGGCGCCAAAAAACGCAGCAGCTTGGCGCGCGCCGGCGGTTCATCGTCGACGATGACAACGGTGTGGCTCAAGCGAGCGGAAAGCTCAAGGTCACCACCGTGCCCGTGGGGTGGCCGGCCGCCAGGGTGAAGGTATGCGTGCCCGGAAACAGCAATTCCAGGCGTCGCGCCACATTCGAGAGCCCGGTGCCGGGTTTTTTGCGGGTGTCGCCAATGCCCACGCCGTTATCGCTTATGGTGTAGAGCAGCCTTGGCCCCTGGCGCGCGACCTCCACCGTTAGATCGCCGCGACCGTCCGGCAGTCCATGGCGGAGCGCGTTCTCGACCAGGGGCTGCAGCAGCAGACGCGGAACCGCGACGCCTTCAAGGCCCGGCGCGACTATCAAATTGAACGACAGCTGTCCGCGGAAGCGTTCCGTCATCATGGCCGCGTAGTCCCGCAGCCATGACAGCTCGCGCTCCAAGGGCACGAGTACTTGATTGTCTGAATCGTAGGCGGCCCGCAGCAGCGATCCTAAGCTGCTGATCATGCGATCCGCGGCTTCGACGTCCTCGTGCATGCGGTTGGAAATGGCGTTCAGCGTATTGAAGAGAAAGTGCGGCTCAATTTGCGCGGTCAAAGCTTTAAGGCGGGCCTGGTCCAGTTCAGCCGCAAGCTCCGCGGCGCGCAGATCGCCGGTGCGCCTGACTCGAAATTCGCGGTTCGCGAAGATGACCACCAAGATCACGACATAGGTGATGAGATCTCTTTGCAGCTCGTAGAAGGCCTGAACGGCCAAGTTATCGAAGCCATATTGTTGGCCGACAATGGCGTAAACCAACTTTCGCAGCAGCAAGATACCCGCGACATGCAGCGCGGAAAATATCAGCGCCGCTCCCATGTGCGCCATGACGATGCGCCAGCGTGGACGGGCATCCAAGCGAAAATGCGCCTCGAAGCGCACCACCAAGGGGATGAGCGCGAAGATGACGATGACGCTGGTGGTTTCCCAGACCAACGGCTTCCAGGCCGCGATGTCGACCCGGCCGCGAAGGCCGACCATCGAATTGATGCCCAGGTAAACGCCGAACAGGAGTGCCAGGACTGCGTAAATGACCCAGCCGGAACGGGCAGCTCGCGGCCGACTTGCGATGGTAGTCGCTGCCATAGCCAGGAGCCGCCTAGTTGATGTCTTGCGGAACGGCGAGTTCCGGCGCGAGCCGTTGCGTCGCGACGGCGTTGCGCCGGGTCTTGGGCTTTTCAGGGACTGTTGCGCCCGCCTCCAGACCGAACAAGGGCCGCAGCAGCCGCACGCGGCGAATGGCCTCGTAGCTCAGGAAACAGGTCGCGGCCGTGACCAGCACGAGCAGAATTCCTTCTATGGGTGGATACAAATGCGACGGCTTCAGGGCATGCGCCACCACGACGATGACGGTCTGATGAAGAATATACACCGGGAATATGGCGCTGGTCAGGTAACGCCGCGCGGCGTTGTCATGCGTCAAGTGA
>DATNKC010000450.1:0-2045 GCA_035603615.1 Steroidobacteraceae bacterium
CCCGCGCGGCGCTTGAAAGCGATTGCGGCGTCGCGCTTCGCTACAAGGGGCTCGATGAGATCGAACGAGTCACGCAGATCGCATTCTTTCCGACGCCAAAAACCCTGACCACGGCGCGAGCTGGGTTCGAGATATCGCTGAGGCCTCGAACGACGCGTAGGATATTCGTGCGCATCGGCTGCACGGCTGAGGCGCAGTCCGAATGGACCGGCCGTATGTTCTACCGGCGAATGCGTGCCGCCCGCCTGGCCCTCAACGAGTCGAGCGCACGCGCTGCAAGCATCGACAGCTCAAATTCCGTATACAACGAAATTGTCAGGCGCTCCGTTTCGGATCTGTACATGCTCATTACCGATACGCCGCAGGGGCCCTACCCGTACGCCGGAATTCCCTGGTTCAGCACCCCGTTCGGGCGCGACGGAATCATCACCGCGCTGATGACTCTGTGGCTCGACCCCACCATTGCGCGCGGCGTGCTCGGATTTCTCGCCGCCACGCAGGCGACCGCGGTCGAGCCGGAACGTGACGCCGAGCCTGGAAAGATTCTGCACGAAATGCGCCATGGGGAAATGGCAAATCTGCGCGAGGTGCCGTTCGGCCGCTACTACGGGAGCATCGACGCCACGCCCCTCTTCTTGCTGCTGCTCGGGGAGTATTTCCGGCGCACCGGCGATCTCGAGACGGTGCGCTCGCTGTGGCCGAACGCCGAGGCAGCGCTTGCTTGGATCGATCATTACGGCGACCGCGATGGCGACGGTTTCGTCGAATATCATCGCCAGACCAAGGAGGGCCTCGCGAATCAGGGATGGAAGGATTCCTTCGACTCGATTTTCCATCATGATGGCCGGCTTGCGGAAGGGCCGATCGCCCTTTGCGAGGTTCAGGCGTACGTATACGGCGCCAAACGACACGCTGCGCTGCTCGCCGGGGCTCTGGGACTTCCGCAGCGTGCGGCCGCTCTCGCCGGCCAGGCCGAGGCCATGAGACTGAGATTCGAAGCGCAATTCTGGTGTGAGGATCTCTCAACCTACGCTCTCGCGCTGGACGGCGCAAAGCAGCCGTGTCGGGTGATCTCCTCGAACGCCGGACAGGTGCTATTCACGGGCATTACCTCAACCGAACGCGCGCAGCGTGTCGCCGCGACGCTCCTGTCGCCGGCAGCATTCGGCGGCTGGGGCATACGGACGATCGGCTCGTCTGAATCCAAGTACAACCCGATGTCGTATCACAATGGCTCGGTATGGCCGCACGACAATGGGCTGATCGCGATGGGCTTTGCGCGGTATGGACTGCAGAAATCGGCCGCTCAGGTGTTTGGCGCGCTCTTCGACGCGGCCGCCTACATGGACCTGCGCCGATTGCCCGAGCTCTTCTGCGGCTTCGCGCGGCGGGAGCGCAACGCACCAACCCAATATCCTGTGGCTTGTTCGCCGCAAGCGTGGGCGAGCGCGACTCCCTTGTGCTTGCTGCAGGCCTCGCTTGGCTTGGAGCTGCTCGACAAGACCGGCGAGGTCAAATTCTATCGCCCGATGCTGCCGGATTTCCTGGACCATGTGCGACTGCGCAACTTGCGCCTGAGCACGGGCTCGGTAGACCTGTCACTTCATCGCCAAGACAACAACATCGCGGTAACTGTGACGCGCCGGGACGGCGACGTCGTGGTGGTCACGCGGTATTAGAATGATCGTGCGCGTGCACTTGAAGCCTTTTTTGCTGGCGCCGGCAATCGCTGCGCTGTCCGACAGAGATCACTGACACGACTTAGGAATTCAAGCGGAGCCGATTGCGCCATTCGCCGAAGGCCGCAAATGGTTGCGCGAGCAACAATGCGTTCCCGCTCAATTGAGCAATTTACCTAGTCGGAGTAAACCATGGAAACGAATTATATTTCCCGTGATACCTACGGAATGTACAAGAATGTTGGATCGGGCCCCGGGCCCTCGCTCATGGGGGCAGACACGCTGATCGGTAACGATGTGTACAACACGTCAAACGAAAGCTTGGGCACGATCAAGGAACTGATGATCGAGATGAGTTCCGGGAAG
>DATNKC010000451.1:0-12939 GCA_035603615.1 Steroidobacteraceae bacterium
CGTCGCGCAGGCGAACTGGGCCATAAAACTGGCCGGTGTCCTCGTGCGGGCGCCAGGCCTGTTCCTTGCCCTCATCGTCGATGACCACCGGGGCGTCCAGCACCACGCTGGCGGGCGTAAAACCCTTGTCGAACGCAGCCGCATAAATGAAAGGCTTGAACCCCGAACCAGGCTGGCGCCGGGCTTGGACGACCCGGTTGTATTTGCTCTGAAAGAAATCAAAGCCGCCGACCAAGGCGACGACCGCGCCGTCTTTCGGGTCGACCGACACCAGCGCACCCTGCGCTTCGGGTATTTGTACGAAGAGCAGGGATTCGGGCGTGCGACCGACGGTGTAGATGACATCCCCGCGGCTCAAGATTTCCGTGGCTTGCGTCGGTGCCCTGTCGACTTTCTCGTCGGGTAATTCCCGCCGCGCCCAAGCCAGTTTTTCCCAAGGCAGGGTCACGACCCCTAAACCCTTCACATAGATCTTGGCGCTCTTGGCCTCGACCTGCTCGACGATCGCGGGTTTCAGGCCGCCGATGATGGGGAATTCCTCCAGCTGCGCGTCGAATTGGGCCGGCGTGACGATTTTCGACAGGTCGACCTTGGCGCTCGCTCCGCGGTAGCCATGGCGCATGTCGTATTCGATGAGGCCGGTGCGCAGCGCCACGGTGCCCGCCGCCTGCAGGCGCGAATCCAGGGTCGTATAGACCTTGTATCCGGCCGTATAGACGGCATCCCCGTACTTATTTTGCATGTCGTTGCGCACCATTTCCGCCAAGTACGGCGCGTCGACCTCAATCGAGGCGCCATGCAGGCGCGATTCCATGGGACTCGATTTGGCCTGATCGTATTCAGACTGGCTGATGTAACCGAGTTCGAGCATGCGGCCTAAAACATGGGTGCGGCGCACCTTGGCGGCGTCGGCACTGGCGACTGGATTGACCGTGGAAGGGGAGGTTGGGATGCCGGCCAGCGTCGCCATTTCGGCGAGGCTCAGTTGATCGAGACTCTTGCCGAAATACACTTCAGCCGCGGCGCCGACGCCGTACGCGCGTTGCCCCAAGAAGATCTTGTTGACGTACAGGGAGAAGATTTCTTCTTTGGTGAATTCGGCCTCCATGAGCAAGGATATGTAGATTTCGCTCATTTTCCGCTTCATGTCGCGGCGCGGGGTCAGGAACATGTCCCGCGATACCTGCATGGTGATGGTGCTGGCGCCCTGGCGGATGCCGCCGGCTTTTAGATTGGCCACCGCCGCCCGCAAAATTCCCTGCCAATCGACGCCGTGGTGCCGGAAAAACCGGTCGTCTTCGGTTGCCAGAAAGGCCTGGATCAGCTTTGGCGGCAGTTGGTCGTAGCGCACCGGGATGCGGCGTTGCTCGCCAATGGACTGGATCAGCTTGCCATCGCGCGAATAGATGCGCAGCGGCACCTGCAGCTGGACCTCCCGTAGGCTGCCCACATCCGGCAGGGCAGGCCTCAAGTAGACATAAGCACAGACGTTTGCGAAGACAGTCAGCGCTATTAAGCCAACTAAAACTGCACAAATGCGCGAGATGAGAACTAGGTAACGTTTGGCCACAGGAAACCGTTCTAACTTATTGCGTCGGCGGACATGAGCAGCATATTACCGCCGGTTAAGTGGGCGCACTCATCGAAAGATGAGGACGCAAAGCCGAAGGTCCCCGGGTTGGACAACCCAACGACGGCGGGGTTGCCAGACTAGATATTAACCAAACGCTCAAGGCAACCCTTGGGTGGCGAGGTCTGAATGAGTGAGTCGACCGCCTCTGAAGGCAAGCGAAATTGTCGTAAGTCTCAGTTTGCCGACTTGGGCAGCTCAGGGGCTCATTACCGTGAGTAGTTTCACGTTCCATTTAACAGTTTCTTGCTAAGTTTGCTTGTCATAGCTAATCTCATGCACGCGTTTCGACCTACAAGGTATTGAGCAAAAAGGGAAAAAATTTGTGTGGTCGTTAGGAAAAAGATATCGTCCTCTTTTGGGACTTGACATAACCACTTCGTCGGTGAAGCTCATAGAGCTCACGATGTCGGGTGGCCAATATCGCGTTGAGTCCTATGCAGCGGAACCGACGCCGCACAACGCCATCAACGAAAAAGCCATCGTCGACGCGGAAGCGGTCGGCGAAGCGATTCGCCGCGCGGTAAAACGCTCCGGCGCCAAGAGCCGCCTCGCGGCCATCGCGATCAGCGGTGATGCCGCGATCACCAAAGTCATTCAGATGCCGAAGACGCTCGGCGAGAACGAATTGGAAGGTCAGGTCGAAATGCAGGCCGACCAATACATCCCCTTCCCCATGGAAGAAGTCAGCTACGACTATCAGGTCGTCGGCCCGTCGGAAAAAGATCCGGATATGCTCGATGTGCTGCTCGTCGCCACGCGAACCGAGAACGTCGAGCAGCGTCAGGCTGCCGTGCAAGCCTCAGGATTGACCGCGCACTTGGTCGACGTCGAGGCCTTCGCGCTGGAAAACGCCTGCGCGCTCATGCGTCACCAAATGCCCGACGGCGGTGTCGACCGCACCGTCGCCGTGGTCGATTTCGGCGCCAGCAGCACCACCTTCAGCGTGCTGCGGGACCTGCGGGTGATTTACACGCGCGACTTCGCTTTCGGCGGCCAGCAGTTGACCGAAGAAATCATGCGCACCTACGGCCTCAGCATGGAAGAAGCCGGCCGCGCCAAGAAAGAAGGCGGGTTGCCCAGCAACTACCAGCCAGAGGTTCTCGATCCTTTCATCGACGACATGACTCAACAGGTCAGCCGTTCGCTGCAATTTTATCTGGCCTCCGGCAGCGGCCGCGCTCAGCCGGATCAAATATTGATTTGCGGCGGCTGCGCCAACATTCCGGGGGTTGCCGATGTCATCTCCAGCCGCGTCGGCGTACCGGCGGACAAAGGCGACCCGCTCGGAAACATGAAGGTGTCGTCCAAAGCCAAAGCTCAAGCAGTGGCGCGCGATGCCACCGCATTACTCACCGCCTGCGGCCTAGCGCTGCGCAGCTTCGACTAAAGAGTAGCCATGCCGCGTATTAATCTACTTCCCTGGCGCGAACAAGAACGTAAGGTCCGACGCCGCGAATTCGGGGTCGCCATGGGCGGCGCGGCATTTGCCGCCGTCATCTTCGTCTTGGGCGGCAAGCTGTTGTATTCCAGCTGGATCGATTCGCAGAACGCGAAGAACAATCTTCTGAAAAAGGAGATCGTCAAGCTCGACGCTCAGATCGCGGACATTCAAGACCTCGAAAATCGCAAGCAGCGTCTGGTTGCGCGCATGGAAATCATCGAGAAATTGCAGCGCAAGCGTCCCGAAATCGTCCATTTGTTCGATGAACTCGTGAAGACGGTTCCCGAAGGCATCTACCTCACCCAGATCAAGGAAACCGGCAAGAAACTCGAGATGAAAGGCGTGGCGCAGTCAAGTACCCGCGTTTCCACTTTCATGCGCAACATCGATTCTTCTTCGTGGATGGATAACCCGCAGCTGCAGGTGGTCGAGACGACCAAGGATTCATCGACCGGCGGCTCGAGCTTCACGCTCTCGAGCGATGTGATCGGCGTGGATCTGGACAACGTCGGCGAATCAACGTCTGTCAAGAAGGTTGCCGCGAAATGAACTTCCTCGATCAACTTCGTACTCTCGATCCCCGCGACGTGGGCCGCTGGCCGGTGGCCGTGCGCGGGCTCTTCGTCCTCTTAGGGTTCGCCGTGGTTGCAGCCTTCGGCTGGTACATGTTCGTGTGGAACGACGATCGACCGTTGCTGCAAAAGGCGCAGGCGGACGAACTGGATCTGCGCGCGCAATTCGAGAACAAGCAGCAGCGCGCCGCCAATCTCGACGCCTATCGCGCCCAACTCGGCGAAATGGAGCGCAGTTTCGGCGCGATGTTGCGGCAATTGCCGGGTAAGACCGAGGTGCCGAATCTTCTGGTCGATATTTCGCAAACCGGCTTGGCAGCCGGCCTGACCGAAAAATTGTTCCAGCCCGGGAGCGAGAAGAGCAACGGTTTCTACGCGGAACTTCCGATCAAAATCAAGCTGGTGGGCAGCTACCACGACTTCGGCCGGTTCGTGAGCGGCATCGCCGCCCTGCCTCGCATCGTGACGCTCAGCGACATTCAGATTTCGCCGGTCGATTCATCAAAAGGCGGCTACGACAATTTGACCATGGACGTGACCGCCAAGACCTACCGCTACATCGAGGATCAAGGCGGCGGCGCGAAACCGGCGGCGAAGAAGGCGGCGGGAGGCAAGACGTGAGACAGATATCGGGTATTGGCGTCATCGGCGTCGTACTGGCGGCATTGGTCGCCGGCGGCTGTTCGGGCGGCCAATCGGATTTGCAGAAGTGGATCGAAGCCACCAAGAAAAAGCCGGGCGGCCGCATTCAGCCGCTGCCGGAAGTGAAGCCCTACGAAACCTACGTCTACGCGGCCGGCAACCTGCGTTCGCCGTTCCAGCCGCAGGGACCGAATGCGAACAATGGCCTCGCCAGTGCGCGGGCGAATTCGCACCGCAATCGCGAATTCCTGGAAGGCTTCTCGCTCGACACGCTGAAGATGGTGGGGACCTTCAAGGTCGGCAACAATTTTTACGGGCTGGTGCAATCCAAAGACGGCCTTGTTCACAAGGTTCAGCCCGGCAATTACCTGGGACAGAACGACGGCAAAGTGACGGAAATAACCGGCGGGAGAATTAGCCTGGTCGAGATCATTCCGGACGGTCTCGGCGGCTACATAGAGCGACCGGCCTCATTGGCATTGGCCAATTGAAGCCACAGGGAGATGAAAGCATGATTAGAATTCAATACCGAGCGGCGATGATGAGCGCGATGGCACTCGTCGCGTTGACTGCGATCAGTTTGACGGCGCGTGCCGCTGATCCGGTCCAGCTGCAGTCAATCGACGTTCAAACCCTATCGGGTCAACAGGTGCAGCTCAAACTGCACATGAGCGGTCCGGCGCCGGAGCCGCTGCCGTTCACCATCGACAAGCCCGCGCGCATTGCGTTCGACTTGCCGAATACCACCCTGGCTCTCGCCTCGCGCCGTTTCGACGTGCGCTCGGGCGGCGTCGACACCGTGCTGGCCGCCGAAGCGAACGGCCGCGCGCGCTTGGTCGTCAACGTCGACAACTTGATGCCCTACACCACAAAGGTGGACGGCAACGACATCATCGTCACGTTGGGCCAACAACCGGGCGCCGATGTCGGCAAGCCCGCCGCCGCGCGTGCCAGCGTCGCATCGACGAATCCCGGCGAACGCGCGATTCGCACGATCGACTTCCGGCGCGGTTCCGACGGAACCGGCCGAGTCATCGTGCAGCTCACCGACCCACGCACCCCGGTCAATGTCCGGCAGGAAGGCCAGCAGATCGTCGTGGACTTCGCGGGCACCGCGATGCCGAAGAATTTGATGCGCCGCTATGACGTCCAGGATTTCGCAACGCCGGTGCAGACCGTCGATGCGGTTCGCGTGGACGGCAGTTCGCGCTTGGTGATCAGCTCGCAGGGCGACTTCGAACAGCTTGCCTACCAGTCGGACAACCAATACACCGTTGAAATCAAGGCTTCCTCGAAGCGTACCGCGGGTGCCGAGGAGAAGAAGGAGTACACCGGCGAGCGGTTGACTTTGAACTTCCAGGACATCGATGTCCGTTCGGTATTGCAGCTGCTCGCGGATACCAGCGGTCAGAACATCGTGGTCAGCGATTCAGTCTCAGGCAACCTGACTCTGCGTCTGCAAAATGTCCCCTGGGATCAGGCGCTCGATATCGTGTTGCGCACCAAGGGCTTGGACAAGCGCCGGCAGGACAACGTGATCATCATCGGGCCGACGGAAGAATTGGCCACGCGTGAGAAGGCCGAATTGGCGGCCCATAAAGAGGTGCAGGAGCTGTCTCCCACCCATGTCGAGTTCATTCAGGTCAACTACGCCAAGGTTTCAGATCTGGCGAAACTGATCAAGTCCGGCAACGCCAAGGACTCCATGCTGTCGCCACGCGGCAGCTTGTCGATCGACGAGCGCACCAACACCCTGTTGGTACAGGACACCTCGGATAAGCTGACGGACATCCGCCGCTTGGTGCAAACCCTCGACGTGCCGGTCAAGCAAGTGCTGATCGAGGCGCGCATCGTCATCGTCAGCGATACCTTCGAGCGCGACCTCGGTGCGCGATTCGGTGTGAACTCGGCGTCGGCACTGACCGGGGCGGGCAGTCTCTTGGCCGTTTCGGGCAATGGCACCGGCGCGAACTCGATTCTCGGCACCGGCCTGGGCAGCGCCTCCTTGTCGGCGACCACGCTCGACAATCGCTATCAGGTCAATACGCCGGCGGCGAATACCAACGGCAGCATCGGTGTCTCACTGTTGGGCGGGAGCTACTTGGTCGACCTGGAACTGTCGGCGGCGCAAAACGAGGGCAAGAGCGAAACCATCTCCTCGCCACGCGTGATTACCGCCAACCAGAAGCAGGCCACCATCTTGCAGGGCGTGGAAATTCCTTATCAGGAATCGGCATCGAGCGGCGCTACGACCACGCAGTTCAAGGACGCCGACCTGAAGCTCAAAGTTACGCCGTTGATCACGCCTGATAATCGCGTGATTCTGGATCTGGACGTCTCCGACGACGCAGTCGGTCAGCAGGTCACCAGCGCCACCGGCGGCAGCGTACCCTCCATCAACACGCACCAAATCACCACCCAGGTGCTGGTCAATGACGGCCAGACCGTCGTGCTCGGCGGCATTCTCGAAACCACCAAGTCGAAGGCCGCCAACAAGGTGCCTTTCCTGGCGGATATCCCCATTCTCGGCTACCTCTTCAGGAGCACGACGGATATCAACAACAAGACCGAACTGTTGATATTCATCACGCCGAAGATTTTGCGCGAGGGATCGAATCTTTACTAACACCGGCTGCGGGTTAGTGCACACCTGTAGGGGCGCCTTTCGGCGCCCCTTATTTTTTCTGGAGGCAATCAGGCGAACGGCGCCGTCCGCTATGATCAGCGGCGATCATGCTCGGCAAACGCAACATTTTTTTGATTGGACCGATGGGCTCGGGCAAGACCGCGGTCGGGCGGCATCTGGCGCGCCTGTTTCACTACACCTTTCATGACAGCGACGCGGACATCGAGGCGAAAACCGGCGTGGACATTCCGTTCATTTTTGAGAAAGAGGGCGAAGCCGGATTTCGCATCCGCGAAACAGAGTCCATCGACCGGCTGACCCGTCTGGAATCCATTGTGTTGGCGACCGGCGGAGGCGCCGTGATCGATCCAGCCAACCGCGCGGCGCTTGCGGAGCGGGGCGTCGTGGTCTACTTGGTAACCTCGGTCAATCAACAAATCGAGCGCACGCGCCACGCGCGGCATCGGCCTCTGCTTCACGATACCGACCCAGAACAGAGACTCAAGGAGTTGATGGGCCGCCGAGCAATGTTGTATGCCGAGATCGCCGATCTCACGATCACGACGGACGGCCGGCGCGTGCAGCTGGTTGCTGAAGAAATCCATCAGGAATTGCGGCGGACGCAGAAACCTTAAGCTTCGTATAATCACACCGTGCAAACCCTTCAAGTGGACTTAGGCGCTTCCAGCTACCCGATCACCATCGGTTCGGGGCTGCTGACGGACCGCAATCTGTTGGACAGCCAAATCCCCGGCCGTGACCTGTTGATCGTGACCAATACGACGGTCGCCAAGCTGTATCTGGCGAAGCTGACCGGCAGCTTTTCCCAAAGGCACATCGCAGAATGCATCCTGCCGGACGGCGAGCAGCACAAAACGCTGCAGACCGCCGGCTGGGTGCTCGATGCGCTGGTCGCCAACAAGATGAATCGAGATGCCACGGTGCTGGCCTTGGGCGGCGGTGTCGTCGGGGATATCGCGGGGTTTGCCGCGTCCTGCTATCAGCGCGGCATAGGCTATGTGCAAATGCCGACGACGCTGCTTGCGCAGGTCGACTCCTCCGTTGGCGGCAAGACCGGGGTGAATCACTCGGGCGGCAAGAACCTCATCGGCGCTTTCTATCAGCCGCAAGCCGTCATCGCCGACACAGATGCCTTGAGCACCTTGCCCGATCGGGAATTCAACTCAGGTCTTGCCGAGGTGATCAAGCACGGCGTCGTCTGGGATCCGATGTTGTTCACGTGGCTGGAAAAGACCATTCCGCAGCTGCTCGCGCGGGACACCGAGGCCCTGACCTATGCCATCGGTCGATCCTGCGAAATCAAGGCCACGGTGGTCGCGCGCGACGAGCGCGAGCACAACTTGCGCGCGATTTTGAATTTCGGCCACACCTTTGGCCACGCCATCGAGGCCGCGACCTCGTACGAGACATACTTGCACGGCGAAGCGGTGGCCCTGGGAATGATCATTGCGGCGGATCTGTCCTGCCGTATGGGGATGATCGACGCGGGGGTCAAGGAGCGTCTGCGCGACCTTCTGGCCCGGGCCGGATTGCCGACCGAGGCGCCGCACATCGGCGCCGCGAGGGCTTACGAGTTGATGCAAATGGACAAGAAGGTCCTGGGGGGCGCCATTCGCCTGGTCCTGCTCGAGAAGCTTGGCCGTGCAATCGTCACCGACCAGTACCCCAAGGCCGCGCTCGAGGCCACGCTCGCCGAGCATTTCAAATGACCCGGTGCGCCAAATGAACGCCCTCGCACCCTATGCCGCTCACCCCGAGCATTCCCGCGGCCGCCGCCATCCCGAACCGAAACCCGAATACCGCTCCGAGTATCAGCGCGACCGCGATCGCATCGTACATTCCACCGCATTTCGCCGCCTGGTTTACAAGACCCAGGTCTTCGTCAACCACGAGGGCGACCTGTACAGAACTCGGCTGACCCATTCTCTCGAGGTCGCGCAAATAGCCCGAACGGCCGCGCGCGCGTTGAAGCTCAACGAGGAACTCTCGGAAGCCATCTGTCTCGCCCATGATCTGGGCCACACGCCGTTTGGACACGCCGGGCAGGACGCCTTGAACGAGTGCATGCGCGACTTCGGCGGTTTCGAGCACAACCTGCAATCGTTGCGCGTGGTCGATGAGCTCGAGGAGCATTACGCGGATTTCGACGGCTTGAACCTGACCTTCGAGTGCCGCGAAGGCATCCTCAAACATTGCTCCTACAACAACGCGGTCCTGCTCGGAGACGTCGGGGAGCGATTCATCAATCGCCAACAGCCGGGTCTCGAAGCGCAACTCGCGAATTTCGCCGACGAGATCGCGTACAACAATCATGACGTGGAGGATGGCATCCGCGCCGGTCTCATCAGTCTCGAACAGTTGTCGGCCGTCGCGCTGTTTCGCGGCTATCACGACGAAGTGCAGGCAAAATACCCCGAGCTGGCCGGCCGCCGGCTCATCTATGAAATCTTGCGGCGGATGATCAATCACCTGGTGAGCGACCTGATCGATTCGTCCGCCGCGCGTCTGAGCGCCTCAGGTGTCCGGTCGATCGCCGAGGTCAGAATGCATCCGAAGGCGTTGATCGGCTTCAGCGATACCACCCTTGAACTGAACGCCGCGCTGAAAACATTCCTGCGCGAGCAGCTTTACAAGCACTACAAGGTGAAGCGCATGACCGCCAAAGCGCGCCGCGTGGTGCGCGATCTGTTCGACGCGTTTTTCAACGATCCCGGGTTGATGCCCGATGAACACGAGGCGCGCACGCGGTTGGAATTGGTGAAGGGTCCGGCGGGGCGCGCGCGCGCCGTGGCCGACTACATCGCCGGCATGACCGATCGCTACGCGATTCTGGAGCACAGCCGTCTGTTCGAACCCAGCGAGCGAACCTGAGCGGATCAGTGCAACCACGCCTAATAACCTACGAGCATTCATGAGTGAACCGCTGAAGAACGATCTGCTGCTGCGCGCTCTGCTGCGCGAGGCGACGCCGCGCCGGCCGATCTGGCTGATGCGCCAAGCCGGCAGATACCTGCCCGAATACCGGGCGACGCGCACGCGCGCGGGCGGCTTTCTGGAGATGTGCACCAATCCGGAGATCGCCTGCGAAATCACTTTGCAACCCGTCAATCGCTATCCGCTCGATGCGGCGATTTTGTTTTCCGACATCCTGACGATTCCCCACGCCATGAATCTGGGGCTGGAGTTCGAGGCCGGCGAGGGGCCTCAGTTCGAGCGGCCGGTGCGCACGCCCGCCGATATCGACAAGCTCGGCGTGCCCGATCCGGGCCGGGAATTGAAGTATGTAACGGACGCCGTCGCACGCGTGCGCCGCGAGTTGGCCGGGCGTGTGCCCCTGATCGGCTTTGCCGGCAGTCCCTGGACCGTGGCGACGTACATGGTGGAGGGCGGCAGCAGCAAAACCTTCGGCCTGATCAAGCGCATGATGTACGAGTCGCCGCGCGAGTTGCACCGGCTGCTCGAGCTGCTCGCGAAAGCCACGATCCTTTATCTGAACGCGCAAATCGCCGCGGGCGCGCAAGCAGTCATGCTGTTCGATACCTGGGGCGGCGTGCTGACGCCGGCGCAGTACGAAGAATTCTCCTTGCGTCACATGGCGGGGATCATCGACGCGCTGACCCGCAAAGCAGACGGGCGCAGAGTTCCCAATATCGTATTTACCAAGGGCGGCGGCGCGTGGCTTGCGAAGATCGCCGCGATCGGCTGCGACGCGGTGGGCGTCGACTGGACCACGGATTTGAGCGAAGCTCGAAAGGCGGTAGGCGGCCGCGTGGCGCTGCAAGGCAACCTCGATCCGTCCGCCTTGTTCGCGACGCCTGAGATCTTGCGCGGGGAAACTCTGCGCGTGCTCGACAGCTACGGTGCGGGCCCAGGACACGTGTTCAATCTGGGACATGGCATCACCCCGGACGTCGATCCGGAACGGGTCGCACTGCTCGTCGAGACCGTACAGAACTACCCGCTTACCGCGGCCGCCGCACCGTGAGATTGAGCGTCGTGCGTGAAAGGTCGAGGGGATAGAGAAGCGTCGAGGTCCTGCTCTTACGGGCCTCGACGCTTCTCTATCCGCCGCCCATTCGGGCCGCTCAATTTCATGGTGCGGCCGGCGCCGCTCGCAGCTCATCGCGCAACGCCCGGCGCAGAATCTTGCCCACATTGGTCTTGGGCAGCTCGGTGCGAAAGTACACGTGCTTGGGGACTTTGTAGCCGGTGAGTTCTTTGCGGCTAAAGGCGATCAATGCTTCGGCGGTGAGATTCGGATCTTTTTTCACGACGAACACGGCGACCACCTCGCCGGAATTTTCATCCGGTTGCGCCACCGCGGCAACTTCCAGCACGCCCGGATGAGCCGCCACGATACCTTCGATTTCGTTGGGGTAGACGTTGAATCCCGACACCAAAATCATGTCCTTCTTGCGGTCTTCGATATAGACGAAGCCCTTTTCGTCCATGCGGCCGATGTCGCCGGTGCGCAGCCAGTCGCCGAACATGACCTTCTCGGTTTCATCGGGCCGATTCCAATAGCCGCGCATCACCTGCGGCCCGAAGACACAGATTTCACCGACGCCGTTGACGGCTAATTCCGCGCCGTCGTCATCGCGAATGGATACGTCGGTCGACGATACGGGGAGGCCGACCGATCCATTGAAGGGCAGACCGATGGGATTGGCGGTTACCATCGGCGACGTTTCCGTAAGTCCCCACCCTTGGGCTATGGTGTTCCCGGTCACTTCTTTCCAACGCGCCGCCACGACCGGCTGCAGCGCCATGCCGCCGGCAAACGTCGCGCGCAGGGCGCTGAAGTCCACGGATCCAAATCCGGGCGTGTGCAACAGGGCGTTGAACAAGGTGTTGACGCCGCTGATGAAGTTGAATTTGTATTTTTTCAGTTCCGCCACGAACGCCGGGAAATCCCGTGGATTCGTGATCAGCACATTGCGCGCTCCCAGGGGCAGGAAAGCGAGGCAATTACTGGTGAGCGCAAAGATGTGATACAGCGGCAGCGCGGTGATCACGATGCGGCCGCCGCCGGCCTGCAGCGCCGGCTTGATCCACGCCAGCGATTGCAGCAAGTTTGCGACCATATTGCGGTGGGTGAGGACCGCGGCCTTTGCGACACCGGTGGTGCCGCCGGTGTATTGCAGAAACGCGATGTCCTCGGGTCCCAAACTGACGGGTTCCGTTTTAAGGCCAAGCCCGCTTCCCAAGACCGTTTTGAACGATACCGAACCGGGTATTCTCCAGGCCGGCACTTGCTTGCGCACGTGGCGCAGAACGAAGTTCACGATCCAGCCCTTCGGCGCACCCAACATGTCGCCCACGCCGGTGACGAGCACGTTTTTCAAATCCGTGCGGGCCAACACCTGCTGCAGCACATGCGCAAAATTCTCGACAATCACGATGGCCTTGGCACCCGAGTCCTTCAATTGATGCTCGAGTTCGCGAGGCGTGTACAAGGGATTGGTGTTGACCACGACCATGCCGGCGCGCAGCGCGCCAAACAGCGCGACGGGATATTGCAAGATATTGGGCATCATCAAGGCGACGCGGTCGCCGCGAACCAGCCCGGATTTATGCTGCAACCAGGCCGCAAAGGCGCGGCTCAGTTCATCGAGCTGCGCGTAGCTCAGGGTGGCGCCCATATTGGTGAACGCCGGCTGAGTGCGATAGCTCGAAAAGGCCTCTTCAATCGCTTCCTTGAGCGAAGGATACGCATCAGGGTCGATATCCGCAGGTACCCCGGGCGGGTAGTTGTTGAGCCAATTTCGATCCAAGCTGGCAAGCCTCTTTGATTTGTAAGGCGTGTATAGCATCCGCCTTGGATGCCAGCAACGTTGGCGCGCGCAGCGGTTAACATAGGGGCATGAATTCTCAGGACCCCCAGGAACAGGATATTATTAAATCCTGGTATTCCAATGCCGCGCCGTGGACCCGGGCGATTCGCGAAGCAAGCATCGCCAGCCGAAAATTGGTCACCGATCAGGCGATCATTGATGCCGTTTCA
>DATNKC010000452.1:0-5000 GCA_035603615.1 Steroidobacteraceae bacterium
AGGCTGCGCTTGCCGGTGGCGCAAACCAGCAATGCCGGGCGGCCGCCGCCAAGCAGGCCCGGATTGGCGAGCAGCTCGCGCATCGGGATATGCCGCGCAGCAGCGGGGTGCTCGGCCACTTCCTCGGCGGTTCGAATGTCAATGATCTCGAAGCCGCGCTTGGCGGCGGCGGTCAGTGAAACCTCGGCCAGCTCGATGTCGCGATCTTCGCGCGCAACTTCCTGGATGTGCACGCATGCCGGTGCGCGGCACTCGGCGCGGCGCGAAGCTTTGATTTTCAGACTGGAAAAATTCATAAAATCCAGCAACAGCAACTCCCCTTCGAGTTGTCCACCCATGTTCAGAAGGATTTTCAGCGTCAGCAATGCCTGCAGCGTGCCGAATACACCCGGGACCGGGCCGAGGACGCCCGCTTCCGCACAATTGCCGACCACGCCGTCGGCGATCGCATCCGGCCAAAGACAGCGCAGGCAGGCATGCTTCGGCTCCGGTTTGTAAACCTGGAGCTGGCCCTCGTACTGATACACGCTGGCGAACACGGCGGGCTTCTGTGCGAGCACCGCGGCGTCGTTGATCAAATACTTCGCGCGAAAATTGTCGCTGCAATCCACAACAATGTCATGGCGGCGGACCAATTCAAGCGCGTTATCGGCATCGAAGTTGGCCGCGTGCGTCTCAACCTGCACGGCAGGATTGATGGCCGCGATCGCGGCGCGGGCCAAATCCGCCTTCTGTTTGCCGACATCGGCCAGCGCGTAAATCGGTTGGCGATGCAAATTGCTGGCATCCAACACGTCCGCGTCGATTAAACCCAAGAAACCGACGCCGGCGGCCGCCAGGTATTGCATGACCGGACTGCCGAGGCCCCCCAAGCCCACGATGAGGACTCGGGCGAGACTTAGCTTCGCCTGGCCCTGCAGGCCGATCTCTTTGAGCAATATCTGCCGGGAATAGTCGGGCTGCATTGCCTACTTGGCGGCGCGCTGGCGGTGTTCGGCGTGAGAATGCTGCGGTTCCACCGCGCAGCGCTCGCAATTGACCCACCCCGAATTGCCGCTGCGATAATGTTCCTTCTTCCAAATAGGTAGGCGATGCTTAACCTCATCGATGATGTATCGGCAGGCATCGAAGGCCTCGCCGCGGTGTGCGGAGCTCACCCCGACCCACACCGCCATGTCGCCCAAATCCAAAGATCCGACCCGGTGGATGCACAAGGCATGTTTCACCGGGAAGCGCCGCAGCGCTTCCGCGACGATGCGGTCGCCTTCCTTTACGGCCAGTTCTTGAAAAGCTTCGTATTCGAGTCGAGTGACTTCTTGGCCTTCGTTTTGATCGCGAACCCAGCCCTCGAAACTGACGTAGCCGCCCGCGCCCAGATCCTGAAGCTCGCGCCGGGCGCTTTCCGTGTCGATGGCAGTTTGGGTAAAGCGGAAGCTCATCAGCCGCCCGCCACGGGAGGGATAAACACCACCGCGTCATTGGCGGCGAGCTTGCGCGACCAGTCGCTGAACTCGCTGTTCACCGCCACCTTCAACTGCTCGCGTGACAGGGTAAAGCCATAGCGCGCGGCAAGTTCGCTGTACAGATCCGCCGGCGTCGCCGCCGCGGTTTCCAGCGTCTCTTCGGAGCGCCCGGCTTGCTCGCGCATCAAGGCGTAGTACTGAATTTTGAGTTGCATAGGCGCTAAAGTTTCCAGGGCGGCAACCGCTTGTGAGTATTCCTCGGGAGTATTGACATTGTCGAGCGCCCGCGGATCCGGAGGATCGATCAAAGGTGCGCCGTGTCGGATCAGAAATTTTCGCGGGCAGTGGCCGCCGGCGGCCTGATATTCGGCAAGCGGCGGGGCAGCCGCGGGCTCCCAGATCGCGCAGAGCGGCTCGGGCAGGCCGTCATGCGCGCTTTTGTAGGCTGTGGCCAGCGCGCTTGGTTCGCGCCGGCGCAGAAGCTCTTCAATCGCAGCGTCGGAAACAAAGGGCAGATCGCAGGCCAGCACCAACCATGCAACCTCCGGGTGCGCCGCGAGCGCGGAACGGATGCCGGCGATCGGGCCAGCGCCCTCCACGGAATCCACAATCAGGGGCAGATGCGCCCGCGTGGGATCCGAGGTTTGATCGGCGCGCACGGAAACAAAAACGCGCTGCAAATAGCGGCTCAGCAACTCGAAGGCGCGATCCAATTGCGTCTTGCCCTGAATTTTGAGCGCCGCCTTGTCACGCTGCATGCGCTTGCTCGCGCCGCCGGCGAGAATGAGCCCGTATATTGGCTGAAGGGTCACGGCGCCACCGCATAAGTGCTCTTGCCGCCATCCTTCGCCAACAAGCGAACGCCGCCGATGATAATGTCGTGCGACAGCGCCTTGCACATGTCGTAGACCGTCAGCGCTGCGATACTGGCTCCGGTGAGCGCCTCCATCTCGACGCCGGTTTTATGATGCACGCTGACCGTACAGCGAATGATGGCCGCGTCGCCTTCCAAATCGATGACGATGCGACAGCTCTCGAGCCCCAGGGGATGACAGAAAGGAATGAGTTCGTGGGTGCGTTTCGCGCCGAGCACACCCGCGACGATCGCGGTGTCGAACACAGGACCCTTGGGCGAACGCAGCCCGTTGTCGCGCAGTGCGGCGGCGACTCCCGCAGGAAACTGCACGCGCGCCTCTGCCGTGGCGCTGCGCTCGGTCGCAGCTTTGCCGCTGACATCGACCATCGTGGGGCGCAGATTGGCGTCCAAATGTGAAAAAGTCATATTGTCAGCCGCCGATGTAGTACATCTCGATCTTCTTGGTCTCGGGCTCAGTGCGGCGTAGTTCCTCGCGAAGCTCGCTGTAGCGATCGGTACGGCCGATCCAAGCCCCTCGAATAATCCGCAACAATTCCGCATCGTCGGCGCCCGCTCGCAGCGGGGCGCGCAAATCGATCCCGTGGTTCGCGAACAGGCAGGTGTAGAACTTGCCTTCGGAGGAGAGGCGCGCGCGGCTGCAGGCTGCGCAAAAGGGCTGCGACACGGAGGAGATGAAGCCAACTTCGCCGCCGCCGTCGTCGAAACGCCAGCGCTGCGCCACCTCGCCGCGGTAATTCTGCGATACGGGGTGCATGGGCCAGCGTTCATTGACGCGCGCCGCCAATTCACGGGAGGGCACGACCATGTCCGGCCGCCAGTGATTGCGATTGCCGACGTCCATAAATTCGATGAAACGCACGATCACGGGTGTGCCGCGAAAGTGTTCGACGAGATCAAGCGCGGTGTGGTCGTTTACGCCTCGCTCGATGACGGTGTTGATCTTAACCGGCGACAATCCCGCGGCGATGGCGGCGTCAATGCCTGCGAGCACCTGATCGAGCGCGCCGAATCCGCCGCTCAGGCGCGCAAAAATGTCCTTGTCCAAGCTGTCCAGGCTCACGGTGATGCGCCGCAAGCCATTGGCGTGCAGATCGACCGCATGATTGGCCAACAGCACTCCGTTGGTGGTCAAGGCGAGGTCCTCGATTCCCGCGATGCCGGTCAAGTCGCCGACCAGATCAGCCAGGTTGGCGCGCAGCAGCGGCTCACCGCCGGTGAGGCGCACCTTGTGCACGCCCAGGGCCGCAAATAGCTTGGCGAGACGCACGATTTCATCGAACGACAATCGCTCGCGAGACTTCAGAAACTGATAATGCTCATGGAACTGCTCCTTGGGCATACAGTACGGGCAACGAAAATTGCACCGATCCATCACCGAAATGCGCAAGTCGTGCAAGGGGCGGCCCAACCGATCGAGCGGGTTTTGGGCGCCGCGAATATCGTGGATAACGCTGGTCATGGACGGCAGATCACCAACGGTAAACGTTGGCGACGAAACCTTTGGCATAAGTGTTGGGTCCGGGCGGCAGTTCGACGAAACCGTCGGTGCCCGCGAGGCTCAGAAAATCGCCCGATCCGTTAGGCGGCCGCGGTGTCGCCCAGGGGCGACCCCAGTCATCATGCTCAATCGTCACCGGCAGGAAATAGGCGAGCGAGTGCTTGAAGGTGACGGGACTCGCCAGTGCGAGCCTCTCGGGTGGTGCGCGTTTGGTGCCCATCGCTTCGGCGATCGCGGGAATGACGTAGCGGATCAAGCACACCAGCGTCGAGACTGGATTGCCCGGCAGCCCAAAGACCGACTGGCCTTGCGGCCCAATGCCGAACCACATGGGCCGGCCCGGTCTTTGTGCGACATTGTGGAAGACCTCTTGCACGCCTAGCTGCATCAGCGCCTTGGGCACCAGGTCGAATTTGCCCATCGACACACCGCCGCTCAAGACCACCACCTCATGCGTGGTCAGGTGCAAGGCCAAGCGTTCACGCAGCTGACTTTCATCATCAAGCACATGATCGTTGCCCACGCGGCTGAAGCCGCGGCGGCGGAACGTCGCGGCCACGGCGTAGGCGTTGGAGCGGCGCACTTGAAATTCTGCGATCGGGTCGCCGGGCTCGATCAGCTCATCTCCGGTCGATACCACCATGATGGCAGGCTGGCTGCTCACGCGTACGCGCGCCATGCCCGCGGAGGCGGCCACTGCGATTTCCGGCGCGCGCAACAATGTTCCCGATTCCAACAGCAATTGACCCTGACGGCTGTCGGCGCCGCGTCGATGAATGTTGTGGTAGGGCGAATTCACCACCGTCGTATTGAGCGATCCGAATCCATCACTCACGTCGACCTGTTCGATCGGAACGACGTTGTCACAGCCGATCGGCAGGATCGCGCCGGTCATGACCTCAATTGCATGCTCCGCGCTCTTGAGCTTGGTCGCCGGCGCGCCGGCGCCTTGGATTCCCTGGATCTGAAAACGGCGCTGGCCGCGGCGCAACGCTTCGCTGTCCACCGCCAACCCGTCCATGGAGACGCGGTCGAACGGCGGAGCGTCGCGCTCGGCGTAAACATTCTCGCGCAGCGTTCCTCCGACACACTGCGTTAGCGGCAGTGATTCGATGGGCAAACACGTCAGCCGAGAGTAGATGGCCTCTTCGGCCAGACGCGG
>DATNKC010000453.1:0-2262 GCA_035603615.1 Steroidobacteraceae bacterium
GTGCTTGACGACCCTCCGGAGCCCACTCCGCCCGCGGCAAGAACAGGTCCCGCAATGATTAATGCGACGGCGAAAATGATAAGTTTGGTTGACATGGCAGCCCCCAAAACGATTTGATGGTTAAGTTGTACTCCCGTTGAGGTGGCCGGTCAAACGCGCGGAGACGCCTATTTTTGTAGGCATTTTGCGCGATGTTGAGGGCGGGGTTTAATGATTTGACCACCCGCAGTTAATGTTAGGAGGCGCTTCTTGGCAGGCGCCCATGAAGCGATGCAACGTTGAATCGCGCATTCGGTTTCGCAAGTTAAGGTAGCCTGCCAGGATGGTTCTGGCATCTCTTCGCTTCCGCGCATTGCTTCTGGCCGGCTTCTCTTGCGCCGCGTTTATCGCGAATGGCGAGCCGGCAGCGCCGGCGAAACTGTATCGCGATGTACTCCGTCAGCAGGACGTCATGGTCGCGGCGCGTGATGCCGTGTTATTGGCGACGGACATCTATCGGCCGGCCACGGGCAAGGCGGCGCCGGAGCGTCTACCGGTGCTTCTGCACCGCACTCCCTACGATAAATCAGAGGCCGCCACCGTCGCCATTGCCGAGACGCTGGCGAAGCATGGCTATGTGGTCCTGGTTCAGGACACGCGCGGGCGCCATCATTCGCAGGGCGTGTTCGAGAAATACTATGCCTACGATGCCTATGATGGTTACGACACCATTGAGTGGGCGGCGAAGCAGCCATTTTGCGACGGCAAGGTCGGAATGTATGGAACCTCATATGCTGCGCACACCCAGGCAGACGCCTCGAAGCTGGCACCGCCGCACCTGCGCGCATTGCTGCTTAACATGGGCGGCATGTCCAACGCATGGGATCACAGCGTCCGCTACGACGGGGCGTTCGAAATGGGGCGGCAATTGACGTGGGCCTGGTCGCAGGCGCTGGAGGACGCCAAGGACCCGGTTACGAGGGGAATGCTGTCCAAGGAGGATGTCAACGCCTGGTATTCGGCTCTGCCGATTCGCAAGGGATTAAGTCCGCTGTCGGTGGCGCCGAATTACGAAGGCTACTATCTCGAGGAAGCGACCCATTCGGACTATGACGCGCATTGGGACACGCTCGGCATGCAATGGGAAAAGTTCTACGGCCAGACTGCCGATGTGCCGATGATGCACGTGGGCGGTTGGTACGATATTTATCTGCGCGGCACGATCGAAAATTGGCGCAGGCTTGGCGCCCTCAAAAAATCTCCGATGCGGCTGGTCATCGGACCCTGGACGCATCATGGTAATACAGCCACTTTTGCAGGTGATGTCGATTTCGGCGCCGATGCCGCGATCAAGGACTTCGACACGAATTTCCATTTGGCATGGTTTGACTACCACTTGAAAGGCATCAAGACGCCGGCTTCCACTCAGGCGCCGGTGCGATATTTTTTGATGGGCACCGGCGACGGTCACAAGGACCCGGCCGGACGGCTCTTTCACGGCGGGGAATGGCGCGAATCGAAGGTATGGCCGCCCGCTGAGTCACGCCCCGCGACTTTTTATCTGCATGCCGACGGATCGCTGAACGTGCATGCGCCGTCATCGCCCGAGCCCACCGCGACAGTGTTTCAATTCGATCCGGCACATCCAGTGCCTACCATCGGCGGCGGCGTGTCGAAACGGCTGAAGGATGGCGCCTACGACCAGCGCGAGCGTGCCGATATGCCGGGGTCGCGTCCTCCCTATCTGCCGCTGCGCGCGCGCAGCGATGTGCTGGTGTTCGAGAGCGAGGTCCTCAAGCAGGATGCCGTGCTGGCGGGGCCCGTAGAAGTGACTCTGTATGCGGCATCGACGGCGACTGATACGGATTTCACGGCCAAGCTCATCGACGTGTATCCGCCCAGCGCCGACTTTCCGACCGGTTTCGACATGAATCTAACCGATGGCATCGTGCGCGCGAGCTATCGCGATCATTTTGAGACGCGGCAACTGCTGGTTCCCGGCAAAATCTACAGCATCGTCATCCGGCCGTTCGATACCGCCAACGTGGTCAAGAAGGGCCATCGCATTCGACTGGATATTTCCAGCAGTAATTTCCCGCGATTCGACGTGAATCCCAATACCGGCGAACCCTTAGGCTCGAGCCGATCGATGAAGACGGCGGAGAACACGATTTATCACGATCCGGCGCACCCTTCCGCCGTGAAGTTGTTTCTGCTGCCGGCTACTCCTTGACGTAGGCGATCTTCTCTTCTCTTAAGCGGCAGGCCACCGCGATCAAATCG
>DATNKC010000454.1:0-2667 GCA_035603615.1 Steroidobacteraceae bacterium
GCGTCCAATCCACGCACCGCGATGTAGTCATTGGCGAGTTCCGCTTGGAGACTCAAGCGCGCAGTGGCCAAATCGGCAGCGCTTGCTTGCGCAAGCCGTTTCTGCGCATGCGCGGAGTTACGGATCGCATCCCAAAAATCCGGTTCCCAGGTTGCCGCCGCGCCGATTTGATTCGAGGAGGCCTCCTCGGCCACAGTACTGGTCCCGAAGAGTCGATGGGCCGATTCGCGGTTGTACGAGCTCTGGGCTTGCGCCGCGACTTGCGGATAGAGACCGGACTGCGCTTCGGCCGCGAGCGCGCGCGCCTGAGTGTAGGTTTCGGCGGCGGCTTGCAAGGTGGGATTCGCGCTCATCAATTGCTGCTCCAATGCATTTAACTGCGGATCATTGAACAGCAGCCACCAATCGCCTCGCGACAGACCGTCATCGGGCCTGGCGACATGGAACGCGCCACTGCCCTGGTAGGAGTCGGGCACGACGAAGTGCGGCGGATCGTAAACCGGCGCGAGATCACAGCCCGCGAGCATCGCTAAGCTCATCGAGACAACCCACCGGGCAGGCCGAATCATCAGCGTGCCGCAGCCTGATTCGCCGTTGACGGTGCGGATGGCGCCGGCGAAGGTACAGCTTCCGCGGGGGCGGCATAGCCTGGCGCGGGTTTCACCGGCTGCACGAGCTGCCCTTCGAGGAGACCCGCCGGCGGATTGTTGATAAAGCGGTCACCTTCTGCCAGACCGTTCACCACCTGAACGATTTGCCCCAGATTGTTCCCCAACGTCACATTTTGCAGATGAACCCGGTTCTGCGCATCGACGAGGGCCACCTGCGGACCGGGCGCGCGAAAGATCAGCGCCTGTTCCGGCATCGTCAGGAGCGCAGCGTCCGCCGGCAGCTGAAAGACCACCTCCACGAAAGTTCCGGGCCAGAGCGCGCCATTCTTCGGATCGACCGTCAATTCCGTCACCGCCGTGCGCGAATTGTCGTTGAACGCTCGGGCGGTGGTTAAAAATTTCGCCTGAATTGATTTTCCGGGCTGGGAGGGAAGATGGATGGTCACGGGCACATCGTCACCGAGCTGATCGGCGTAGTCCTGGGGTACGGCAACGAATACGCGCAGCTGATGCACGTCCGAGACGGTGAAGAGTTCGGTTGCATTCGCCCGCGCGCCGGCGTCTCCACCGCCGGCATTCACATAGGCGCCCACATTGGTGAGGCGGGCAGTCACGATCCCGTCAAACGGCGCCACCACCCGCTTGAACGCCTCGAGCGCGGCATACCGGGCGACGTTCTGCTGGGCGGCTTCCTTTTCAGCCTTGCGTGCGGTCGCGCCGGCTACTTGGACATCGACCGCCTGTTTCGATACCGCGGGCGTGCCCGCAAGCGCCTGCCAGCGGGCCGCCGTGCTGACCGCGAGTTGATAGTTCGCCTCCGCAACATCCAGCGTCGCCTTCGCCGCGGCGTATTCTGCATCAAGTCCTGGCGCTGCAATGGTTGCCAAGAGCTGGCCTTTTTTGACCCTAGCCCCATAGTCCTCATTCCAACTGCTCACGTAGCCGGTGACCTGGCCGAAAATAGTCGCCTGGTACCAGGCCTGGACTGTCCCTGGCAAGACGAGTGTGCGCGATGCGGGCCCGTGCTGCGGCGTGATGATCTGTACCGGCAGCGTGGCTTGATCATTGGCGATGTCTTGTAGATGTTTGACCGCCCATTCGCGTTTGATGATCCCATACGCCATCAAGACCACTACCACGAGGCCCGCAAGGATCAGGATTGTGCGTCGTTTCATGCGCTTGGAACTCCTGTCGGGGATTTCTTCTGGTGCAGTAAGGCGAACACGCACGGCACGAAGAGCAGAGTTGCGACGGTTGCCACGAGGAGTCCACCAATCACGGCCCGGCCCAAGGGGGCGTTCTGGGTATTGGACATTGACATCGGCAGCATGCCGATGATCATCGCGGTGGCGGTCATTAGCACCGGACGAATGCGGGTATACCCCGCCGCGATGGCCGCGCGGACCGCATCGCCGTGCGCGGCCATCTCGTCGCGGGCGAAAGATACCACCAAGATCGAGTTGGCGGTGGCCGTACCCATACACATGATCGCGCCGGTCAGTGCCGGTACCGACAATGTGGTTCCGGTCAAGAAGAGCGCCCAAATGATCCCCGTCAGTGCCCCGGGCAACGCGGTGATGATGATGAAAGGATCGAGCCAGGACTGAAAGTTGACGACGATCACCAGATACACCAACACGATCGAAAACGCGAGACCGATCAAGAGCTGCGAATACGCGTCCTTGATCGTCACGGATTGTCCCTGCACGTTCACGCTCGCGCCGTGCGGTACGCCGCCCTTCAATTGTTTGAGCACCTTATCGACCGAGGTGCTCACTGAGCCTAAATCGAGGCCTTGGGCACTCGCGTAGATGTCGATCACCGGCATGATGTCCCGATGCGACACCTCGAGCGGCCTGCCCGTTTGCGTGATGTCACTGAGGCCTCCCAAGAGCTGGGTGCCGCGCCCGGTCGGATCACCATCGCCTTGATCGATCGGAATCGTCTCCAAATCGTTAACGGAGGTCAGCTGATCCTGCGGCGTCTGCAGGTTCACCAGATGGGACACGCCGGTTTTGCTGTCGAGCCAATAGGTTGGCGCGGTCTGCCCCGAACC
>DATNKC010000455.1:0-2646 GCA_035603615.1 Steroidobacteraceae bacterium
TCTTCAATCTGCTGCTGCAAGTCATGGATCATGGCACGCTCACGGACAACAACGGTCGCAAGGCCGATTTCCGCCATGTCATCATCATCATGACCACCAACGCGGGAGCCTTTGAGATGAGCCGCCCGAGCATTGGGTTCACGCAGTCGGACACGGGTGCGGACGGCATGGAAGCGATCCGCCGCTTGTTTTCCCCGGAGTTTCGCAACCGTCTGGATTCCGTCATTCAATTCGGCAGTCTGGATCAGGACACCATCGAGCGGGTGGTCGACAAAATCCTGGTCGAGGCCGAGGCGCAGCTGGAGCAAAAGGGCGTTTCGATTTCCATCGACGAGCCCGCACGGCGTTGGATCGCAAAACGCGGTTACGATCCCAAGATGGGCGCCCGTCCGATGGCGCGCATCATTCAGGAGTTCATCAAGCGCCCGCTGGCCGAGGAGCTGTTATTCGGCAAGCTGGTGAACGGCGGTCATGTCGAAGTGACCGTGAGCGAGGATGGCGAGAAGCTCAAACTCATCACACGCGGCGCCGATCAGCCCGCGCTGCTGTCGCACGAGGGCAGTAAAGACGGGGTCGCGACTTAGTTAGGCGCTGGGCGCCACTGGCTAGGCGCTGCGCGCCACCTCTAACGGGGTCGATGCGACCCCGTCCTTTATGAGGTTTATGAGAGAGACGGGGCTTGGCGGCTTATCGGCCGCGGTAGACGATGCGGCCTTTGGTGAGGTCGTACGGCGTCATTTCGACCGTGACCTGATCGCCGGTGAGAATGCGGATGTAGTTTTTGCGCATCTTGCCTGAGATATGTGCGGTAACCACATGGCCAGTCTTGAGTTTGACTCGAAATGTCGTATTGGGCAGAGTCTCGACGACTTCGCCTTCGAATTGAATGGCCTCTTCTTTTGACATGCGTCCTTGTGGTATGCGTGAAACCGCGCGCATTGTGCATAAAGCACCTGGTTAATGCAATTTACCCGGTTGTAGCGACCCACTTAAGGGCGGGCTCGCGCTTCGCGTACTGACGCAGCAACGCTACGAACAGGCTGCGCGAGACCTCGCGGGCGCCCAGGCCCGCCAAGTGCGTACTGGCCACCTGGCAGTCGATTACTTTGATGTCGCGTGCGCAACACTCCTCGACAAGGCGCGCCAACGCCACCTTCGAGGCATCGCGTTCCAGACTGAACATCGATTCGCCGAAGAAAACCTGTCCCAGTTGGATTCCGTACAGGCCTCCGACCAGCTGAGCATCGCGATAGGTCTCGACGGAATGTCCGAATCCCAGCTCGTGCAGCTGATCGTAGGAGTCGATCATCTCCGTATTCAGCCACGTATCAGGACCTGAGCGGCGGGGGGCGGCACAGCAGCGGATTGTGGCGCCGAAGGCATGATCGAGGCGCGTGCTGAAAGGACCGTGCCTCAAGGTCTTCCTCAAGCTGCGCGAGCATTTGAATTCACCTGGAAATAGCACCATGCGCGGATCGGGAGACCACCAAAGGATGGGTTGTTGTGCGGAATACCAAGGAAACACGCCGCGTTCGTAGGCCGCGAGGAGGCGTGTGGGGCGCAGGTCCCCGCCCGCCGCGAGCAGCCCCGGCGGTTCGCGCAGCGCTTGATCCAAGGGCGGGAACCAGTTCGGATCCGCCTGTTCACCGAGCCATACCAGCCGGCTCAGAGCCGCAGCTCCTCATCCGGCGCCCGGTGATAAGGCACGTGGCTCTGGACCGCGGCGGCGTAATGGTCGACTCCGCGCGCCTCGCGTTGGGCGTAATCCCGGATGGCGGCGGCAAATCGAGCGTCGGCGATGTAGTGCGCGGAGTGCGTCAAAGCCGGAACGAAGCCGCGCGGCACCTTGTGCTCGCCTTGAGTCCCGGGCTCGAAGCGCTGTAGCTGCTTCTCGATGCAATATTCGATGCCCTGGTAGTAGCAGGCCTCGAAATGCAGGCTATGAAAATTGCCGCCGGCGCCCCAATAGCGGCCGTACAACGCTTCGCCGCCGACAAAGAAGATGGCAACGGCAATGGGCTCAGTGCCCATCCGCGCCACTTTAAGCATCAGTTCATTGGGCATGGCCGCGGCAATGCGCTTGAAGAAATCCAGATTCAGATAGGGCTCGTGGCCATGGCGATGAAAGGTGTCGGCGTAGAAGCTGTAAACCGTTCGCCACAAAGAAGCCGTCATGTCCCCGCCGTGCAGCGTATCGAACTCGATGCCGGCTTCGGCGACACGACGGCGCTCGCGTTTCGCCTTCTTGCGCTTCTCCGCCGTGAAGGTGGCGAGAAAGCTTTCAAAGGAATCGTAGCCGCGGTTGTACCAGTGAAATTGGCAGTCGCGACGCAATATCAGCCCCGCGCGATCCAGATCGCCCGCGGTGTCTTCGGTGGGAAACAGCACATGCCAGGAGGACATGCGCTCCTCTCGGGCATGCTCGATCGTGGCGCGAATCACCGTCTTGGTCGTGGCTTTGACGTCGGCCTGAGAACTTAGCAGAAGGCGCGGACCGGTAACGGGCGTGAAGGGAACCGCGCTCAGCAGCTTCGGGTAGTAGCGCAGGCCTTGTTGCGCATACGCGCCGGCCCAGGAGAAATCGAAAACGAATTCGCCGCGAGAGTGCGATTTGCTGAACAGGGGCATCGCGGCCGCGAGCTCTCC
>DATNKC010000456.1:0-5898 GCA_035603615.1 Steroidobacteraceae bacterium
GGAGGTGCCGGTGATGGTGCGTGCCGATCCGGTGCGCTTGCGTCAAGTCGTGCTGAACCTGTTGGGCAATGCGGTCAAATTCACGCATGAAGGTCACATCAGTGTTCGGGTCGCCAATCGCGCCGCGTCTCACGAGCGTGCCTCCTTGACCATCGAAGTGACCGACACGGGGATTGGCATTCCGGCGGATCGCATCGACCGCTTGTTCAAGTCCTTCTCTCAGGTCGACTCCTCGACCACGCGCCATTACGGCGGCACGGGCTTGGGGTTATCCATCGTCAAGCGCTTGGCGGAACTGATGGGCGGCGAAGTCGGTGTGCGCAGCGAAGTGGGCAAGGGCTCGACCTTTTGGGTGCGCGTCGAGGTCGACGTCGTGAAGGAACAGCCGGCGCGCCAGCCGCTCGGTTTGGGTCGGAAGATTTTAATCGTGGACGACATCCCGGCCGCCCGCGACAGCCTGGCCGCAAAACTCAACCTCTACCAATACGCGACTGTCCTCGTCGGCAGCGTGGATGAAGCGCTGCAACGCCTGGCACAGGATTCCTTCGATTTAGTGCTGGCCGATGAATTGATGCCCATGCGCGGCGGCCTGGATCTTCTCAAGGCGCTGCGCACCGACGCACGTTATGCTCGCCTGCCTTTTATTTTGTTGTCCCTCTTCGGCGCTGAACATGACACGGCGGAGCGCGAATACCGCCCGAATGCCATCGGCCTAAAGCCCATGCGCGCCGCACTCCTGGCCAATCTGGTGGACCAGGTGTTGACCGGCAAGACGCCGCACGCGCCCGACATCAAAACCTCGCCGAAGGCCCTACCGACCTTTCGCGGCAACAAGATTCTCTTGGTCGAGGACAATCCGGTCAATCAGCGCGTGGCGCAGCGAACCCTGCAGAATCTGGCCGCGGAAGTGACCATTGCGAACAACGGCGCTGAAGCCTTGGAACGCATTGCCGAATCGAACTTTGATGCCGTGTTGATGGACTGTCAGATGCCGGTGATGGACGGCTTCACCGCGACGCGGCGGATTCGCGCAATGGAATTGAGCCGCGGCGCCAAACGCCTGCCCATCATTGCGCTTACCGCGAATGTCATGAGTGAAGATCGCGAAAAATGCCTGCTCGCCGGCATGGATGCGCACCTCGGCAAACCGATCGAGCCGGCACAGGTGATCGAGGCCTTGAGCCGCTTCTTGAAGGCGCCGGCGAGCGCACCGGCGATCGATCGCGGCGCGCTGAAGGAACTCACCGGCGGCGATGCGGAATTCGAGCGGGAACTCGCGCAGACTTTCGTCAGCAGCGGCGATCAATGCCTGGCGGAGATTATCGCGGCACTCAAAGCCAGCGACTTTGATACCGTGCGCAAACGTGCGCACTCGCTAAAAGGCGCGAGCGCCAACATTCATGCGCGGGAACTCAGTCAAGCGGCCTCCAGCCTCGAGAACGCGGTTCGCGAGAATGCGTTGCCGGCCATCGGTGCATTGGTGAGCGACCTTTCGGAGAAGCTCGCGGCGGTCAACGCGGAATTACGCCAGGTCGGCTGATCGCTCTAGCCGTGCGCCGCCAGCGGCAGGGCCACGCTCAGTTCTTGGCCACTCGAACAATTCCGTCCCGCCAGTTTGCTCTTGTACAGACTTTCGTCGGCCGCGCGAATCAGGGTTTCCACCTTGAGCGACAGGTCCGGGCCGCTGGGGCCGGTCGAGGCAATCCCGAAGCTGGCGGTGACGGCCGTGTCGCCGGCGCGCGTGGCGAACGGCGATGAGGCCACGACTTGGCGGATCTTCTCCGCGACGAGGACCGCGCCGTCGTGGCCGGTTTCCGGCAGCACGATCAGAAACTCCTCGCCGCCATAGCGCGCAATCCAGTCGCTGTTGGTACGAATGAACTTTTGTGCCCGGCAGGCAAATTGCTGCAAGACGTCATCGCCCGCCGCGTGCCCGCGCTGGTCATTGACCTGCTTGAAGTGATCGAGATCGCACATGAGCACCGACAAGGGATAGGCGTAGCGGCGGCAACGCTCGAACTCGCGCGGCAACTGCTCCATGAGATAACGTCGATTGTAGGCGCCCGTCAGGGCATCGGTAATCGACAGGATGCGATTGCGTTGGTTGGCGACGCGCAAAGAGTGTTCGAGCGCCAGAATTCGGCGTCCGGCATTCAGGCGTGCAATCAGCTCCGCCTCATGCACCGGTTTGACCAGATAATCATCGGCGCCGGCTTCCAGCCCAGCGATGATGTGTTCCTTCGCATCGCGCGCGGTCAAGAGCAGCGCGTAGACGTAGCCGTCGAGCTGCATGTTGCGCACCGCGTTGCACAATCCGATGCCGTCCATTTCCGGCATCTCCCAATCGGTGACCAGCATGGGGTAGTAGCGTTTGGTCATCTTGTCGAGCGCCTGGGAGCCGTTGGCGACGGCGTCGACCTCGTAACCCGCGTTCTTGAGAAAGCGGGTCATGAGCATGCGCGTCACCGGATCATCCTCGGCCAGCAAGATCGCCGGGGATGCCTCGACTGTGATCGGCGTCACAGATTCCGTCTCAGACACTGTTCTTCAACCCCGCAGGCCTTGAGTCGTGCATTTATTGATATCGGCGCCAGTCTTCATGACTTAATCATGGGTGAGAACCTTGTTGCAAATCTCGGCACTGGCGCTCATTGACGCCAGGAGAATGCCGGATTTCACGCCGTATTCGCGACTGTGACACGGGTTCTGACCTTCAGCGCCCAGCATAGCCGACCGATACTATGGAATGTGCGATTCGCGTCCCTATAGCCGCAAGTCACCGGCGCCCGGCGCGCGGGCCATGCAGGCCAGTGGCGATGGATTTTGGGAATTGGATCTGGCGGATGGCTCTGCGTGGTTCAGCGACTGGTTCTGCTCGCGTCTGCAATGGAGCGAAGCGTCGCGGGCCCCGGCCTTCGGCGACCTGCGCCCCCTCATGTCATCCGCGACCTGGGACGCGCTGTTGCGCCAGCTCCGTTCGCATCTCGAACAGAAGTCGCCCTTGGACGCCGAGTTTCCCGTGCAGCTCGCGACCGGTCAGGTCGAGTGGTGGCACATGCGCGGTTCGGCGCAACGCAGCGATACAGGCCACCCCACGCATTTCGCCGGTTGCGTGCGCGATGTCACCGCGACGCGGGCCGCCTGTTAGGGCTCTTACACGTGGGATGACTCATGGTGCTCTAAACGCTACATCATTAATCGGTTTTTCTTTGCGTACGCAGCGATGGCCGTATTGGACATGAAATTCATTTTTTCGAGTACTCGGCTGCGATAGGTGCTGACGGTTTTCGCGTTCAGCTTGAGTTCAGCCGCAATACACCCGACCGTCATCCCTCTACCCAACCGGGTAAATATCTGCAATTCGCGCATCGACAGCTCTTCATGGGGAAGTTTTGCCGAATCTCGCGGATTCTTGAGCTCCTCTGCCAGAGACGCCGGCAAGGATGCGCTGACGTAGCGCAGACCATTGGACACCCGCCGCACCGCTTTCACGAGTTCCCGCGGCGAGTCGTCCTTTGCAAGGTAGCCGCGGGCGCCGGCGCGCAGTACGTCGCGCGCAAATTGTTCTTCCGGTGAACCGCTCACAATGAGAACTCGCACGCCAGGAAAATCAGCCGCCAAGTGCTTCAAGATCTGCAAGCCGCTTCGGTCTTGCCTGTCCATTTCCATCAGAAAGAAGTCCCACTTGCCGCTCTGAAGAGCATCCAGCGTCTCGTCGGCATTTGCCGCCTCTCCAACCTCCGTCACGGACGGGTCCGTTTCGAGAAGTTGCTTGTACCCCGAACGAACGAGCGCTTGATCGTCAGCAATTAGTATTCGAGACATGGCATATCCGCCCCTTCATTACTGATCGAGCAGGCAAGGATTAAGTGATCCAGTCTTTACGTACGTACCAGAGAAGATGCATCTGGGTTGCAAGTCGGGTGTGGCCCTCGGAGAGAACATATCGGCTCACCAGCGGAATGTGGCTCCAATGAGAGGGCCCGTCATTCGCACCTTTTCGAGCGGCACATCACCGCTTCTCTGATAGGTCAGGTTGCGCATGACAAGAGATACGTCTCCCCAATGAAAGTGATAGCCGGCGCCTAAAAAAGCGTTCCATTGCCAGTTCTCATTGCCGGCTCCAACATCAGCCTCGTACGGCATAAACCACTTGCCGCTTTTGGAGAGGCGGATCGTGCCCTTCAGCCCGATAATCCCATCGGTAGAATCCGCGGACGGCCACACTCCACCGCCACGGTTCAGCGCTGTGGGGGGCGCGGTGAGCTGATAGGTGATCGAGGCGCGAGCGCTGGAATAGCGCAGTCCTGCCAGGACATCCAATGTACCGACATCATTGTGAATGACCGTATAGGCGGGAGCGAGCGTCCAAGCCGTCATGCGCATGCCAGCCCGGATGTCGACATTCACCGCAAGCAGCGGATCACCGCCCGGTAGACCGATCTGCTTGGTATGCGAAGGACTCGCCTCCAAGTTCATGTAGAGAAAATCGGTCCACAGTCCCCAATCCCCTTTTTGCACCGTCGCCTGTGTTAAGACCGCCATCTGCAGATACTTCAAATACTGGCTCGGCTGAGTCTCAATGGTCGGATTGCCGCCACCCGCGACGGGCGGCAACTGCACTGTCGAATACATAAACGGCAACCAACCATAAATCGTGGCATTGAAGTGCCACTGACCATCCCACATGTCCACTTCTTCAGCGGCAACGGGACCGGCTGCCAGTGCGCCCGCAATGGCCAGGAGCGCTGCAATTCCGGTCTTCAGACATTTGATGTGCCGCATGAACTCGCCTTTTTTTCGGTGCCCAAGTGTTCCGACTGTCGTTAGGCGTCGGTTGCAGAGCGCCAAAACTAGCAATGGATGGGCGCCCGCCATATTGGACCTAGGTCCATTCAACAATCCGGCACCAGCCGTGCCCGCAGACAAGCGCGCCGGCAACCCGACACGATCAATCAGCGCTTCGCTAAAACAGCAGTTCGAAGGCGCGTTTGATCAAATCCTGAAATGAAAACATGGTCAGCAGCAGCGGCAAGATCGGCAAAAGAACGAGCACTCCGAGCTTTAGCGCATCGCGAATCGTAAACGGCACCGAGCGCATGCCCTCCACGATCTCGAAACTGCTCGACAGGTCCGCGAGTGACTGAATATCCGCGCTGCCGAGCAGCGGTTCTTGGACACCGGTGGTTCGCCGCAGCCATTTTTGATCGAAATCGCGCACATAGCGTTGCGCCAGTGCGCCGTACTCGCGCAGGCCCTCGTTCTCGATGTGATTGAGCTGCCCGGTGAAGACCAACAACGGCGCCAGCACCGCGAGCACCGCGATGATCAATATCGCCACAATGTCGATATAGAAGTCCGCGAGCCGTGCGCCGCCGAAGAAGATGCGATCGGCAATGACGCCCGCGACCAACACGCCTTGAGCCAGTACCATCGGCGCAAATGCACCTAGCGCGAGATTGAGAAAGCCGAGTCCGGCACAGCCGTCGGGGTGTGTGGGCAGAAGTAGCAATTTGACCCGTGACACCTGCCAAAGGAAACGCGCCCAGATAAACAATCGGAAATACCAGCGTAGTAACAAGAACTGCAGCACGGGTAAGCTCACGCAACCCATCCACCATCCGGCTAGCGAGGGATGTAATTTTCCCTCGATCATGGTGCCGTACCAGGCCAGCACATCGATGGCGACATAGTTCCGCCAGAAATAGGCGACCCCGACTCCATACACCAAGGCGACCAATACGAGTTCGGCGGAGCCGGAATTGCGCAGGCGAACTGCCGAGCTAACCGCGGCGTCGAACTGAGCGCGCGCGCTATTTGGCACCAGCCCGAGGCTCAAGAACTCTTGCACGATGAGCCAAATGCGCCGGTGAACCAGCAACTCTCCGAAGATCAGCA
>DATNKC010000457.1:0-4855 GCA_035603615.1 Steroidobacteraceae bacterium
TCAGAGTGGAAAGATCAAAGCTTCCCAGCGACAGCACGGGCTTGCCGGGAATGAGCGTAACGGTCATATGAGTTTTACCTTGAGGTTGTGCTGGCGTCTGTGACACACCGGCCGCCATGGCCAGTGCGGCGACGTAAAACCTCCAGCGCTTTCTTATATGCATGATCGGCCCCCCGTTTTCGCCTTGCAGTCCATCGACCCGGCTTCGGCGAAACATTTTTATGGATACTGTCTAACTTAAGAAATATTGGCTCAACCTTCACTGGAGTCCCAGCCGGCCGGCGCTTCGAGCCGCGGAGAGCTGACGTCTTTCGTCAATTCGATTACTGAGCAGTCCGATGCGCTCAATGGAGCCTTCCAGTAAATCGCCCGGTTGCAGGAAGCGGCCGTCCTCGAGCCCCACGCCTGCGGTCGAACCGGTGAAAATGAGGTCCCCGGTTTTTAGCGCAATGCGCGCATCGACAAAATTCAAGATCTCGTCGATGGGAAACAGCATTGAGGCGGTGGTGTCTTGCTGGCGCACCTCGCCATTGACGCGAAGAACCATCTCGATGTTCGGCTGTCCCGGACCGCCGAATTCATCCAGCGTGGTGATCCAAGGACCGATTGGCGCCGTTCGATCCAGGGCCTTTTGAGTGAATACATCGAGCACGCCCAGCTTCTTGCCGGCGTCTCGCGCACTGATGTCGTTGCCGATCGTGTAGCCCAGGAGGCAGGCGGAGGCCTGAGTCTCCTCGCCCAGTGGGCGCGCCACCACAGCCACCAATTCGATCTCAAAGTCCAGCTGACTCGTCACGGCGGGATACGCGATCTTGTCGCCAGGCCCCACGATCGCCGACTGCGGCTTGATATAGCCAATGGTGTGTGGCGGGGGCTTGGTGCGCCCGAGCCGAGTCAGATGGGACAGATAATTGAGCCCGACGCCGAATATGCGCGCGCGCTCATCCACCGGCGCTAGCAAGCGCACGTCCGATAACGCTTCCTTCCGGCTCGCAAGGTTTAGCGCATCAGGCCCGCGCTCCTGGAGCAACGGCGCCCATTCGCCGAACGGAGCGCCGATTCGCTGGAGCGACTGTGCCGCATCGTCAAGCGCCGCCCACAAGCGCCGGCCCTCCCGGTCCTCGATGCGCGCGATCTTCATCGCATCGCCGAGGTGATCTTTGCGTGCACGCCCTTTTGCTGAGCTTGCCACGCCTCAGCCACGCGAGACAGCGGGTAGTCCACGTACTCAATCTCGAACCTCTTTTGGCGATTCATCTCCAGCAATCCTTGCCAGATCGCCTGTCGATCTTGGGGAGACCGCTGTCCCGTGCCCACGACCGAAAGAGTGCGAAAAAGCAGGTCGGCCATATCAAGATTGATTTGCCGGCCTGCCCCGGTGCCGATTGTCATGATGCGCGCCTGCCAGCGCGTCGCCTTGAGCGCATTGAGCAGCGGCTGCCCGCATACCAAATCAAGCACGACGTCGAAGCCTTCCTTAGAGGCGGCTTTCAAGGCCGCGACATCGTCGGCTTCCCCTAAAACCACGACTTCATCGGCGAGACCTTGCTGCTTGAGCTTGCCAAGCGCGCTCTTGGAACGCGACGCGCCCACGATGTACCCCGCGCCGAAGCGGCGGGCCAACTGCAAAGCGATGCGGCCCAACGTGCCGGTGGCACCCAGAATCAAAACATTCTCGCCGCTTTTAATGTTCGCTTGTTGCAACGGCACGATAGCCCCGGTTGCGGCGATCCCTAGACTGATAGCCGTCCTGTCATCGACATCGTCGGGTACTTCCCAGACTTCGGCGGCGGGCACGATAGTGCGCTCGGCCCAAGCGCCGAACGGCGCCACCGACCGTTCGCCAAAATACACACGTCGCCCGTCGCCGACTCGTCGCCCGACGCCTTCTCCTCGAATCACGCAAGGATATTGCACGCCCAGCCGGTAGGCACCCAAGGTGTCCCAGCCACCCAAGCCCGCGGTGTCGACATCGATCAAAACCGACCCGGGCTGCGCCGTCGGCTCATGGAACTCCGAAGGGATGGGTAACGCGCCTCGCTCGGCGATGATTGCAGCTTTCATGATTCACTCCGGCCGGCAGTCGGCACGTCGGGACGCCGGACGCAGCTTCGCAGCACGCCAATACGCTCGACCTCAAGTTCGATCACATCGTCCGGCTTCAGGTATTTCATGTGCTCGAATCCGCAGCCATTGCCTACGGTGCCGGAACCCAGGAATTCTCCCGGATATAGTGTTTCGGAGCGCGAAATGTGCTCGATGATGTCCTCGAACTTCCAGCGCATGTCGCGTGAGTTGCCTCTGCCCCACTCCTCGCCGTTGACTCGCGCGATCATGGTGAGGTTGTAGGGATCTTCAATTTCGTCTGCCGTTACCAGACATGGCCCCATCACATTGGCTGTATCGAAATCCTTGCTTTTTGCCGGCCCGAGAAGCCCGGGCATTTCCAAGGCCTGCGCATCGCGCGCGCTGATGTCGTTGAATATGGTGTAGCCGGCAATGTGCTTCCGCGCAGCGTCGCGCCCTACATCTTTGGTTTTTCGCCCGATGTAGCAGCCAAACTCCAGCTCGAAGTCCAGTGCCTTGCTGTAACTTGGCCAGATCACATCTTGATCAGCCCCGATGACGGCGAAACGATTAGCCTTGTAGTAAATCGGTTGACGGTTGAACGTCTCGAGCACGCGATCGTCGGCGCTCGTGTCCATGGCGCGAATAGCTGCTTCCGGATCCGGTGAACGGCGCGCACGAAATCGCCGGGCGGAATCGAAGCACTGGCGCAGGTGCAATTCGAAGGTCAGGCAATCGCGCATCTGCGGCGGCGGTTGGATTGGGGCGCGTAGCTTCACCTCAGTCCGTCTCAGCCGCGTTCGCGCGGACGCATGCTCTTGGAGAGAACGGGCAAATTTTAGCGCATCTTCGCCGGCCTCAATGAGTGCCAGAACGCTGGCGAATTCCGGCCGGGCGTTCCCATGCGCAGCGATGTTCGCACTCTGCAAATCGATCACGGTCGCATCGTCGTCGACCAACACTCCGAGACGCTGCTCATCGCCCGATGCAACGAAGGTAACGAGTCTCACAGAACCTGCGTATTCTTCATTGCAGTTCCTCGAACTCGAAGATCTGCCCGTCAAGGCAGGTCGGGTCGATGCGAATCAGGGGCCGGCCGCCGACTGCCTGCGACTCTGGCAGCCAGGTGAATCGCGTATCGCGCGCCTTGAGATCTTCGGCCTTTGCTGCCAGATCTTTCACAGCGATGCGGATGTAGTACGGCCCCGGCCCCCAGTTATGCAGATACAGGCCCGCGAGACTGTCCCAACGTGTCGGTTCGATCACGTCCAGAGAGGCGCTGTGCGGCAGCCGAAAGGACATCCGCGCCCGCCGATAACCCTCGCCCTGCAAAGCCTCCACGGGTCCCGATGGTTCCCAGTCCAGATTCAGGGAACAGCGGCTTAACGTGTCGTCGAGATCTCGAACCAGAAAGCCGCGGGCCGTCACTCGAATCATTTCTCCGGGACGGGCATCCGGCAACGTCGGCGGCGGAACGGCGAAAGTCTCGGCCGGTAGCTGCAGGGGTTCGAGCGGCATTACCTCAATGCAAAGGCCCCCATCCACGCTAGGCTGGTAGGACGGCCGTTCCGGCGTGGCACCGACCCACAATCGATCGAAGGTCATTTCCGCCGTTCGCTGCGCCAATCTGAATGGCTGGCGCCGTCTAACCAGTCTTTCGATCAATTGACCGAGTTGCGCCGTGGGCGTCACCACGACGATTGAATGCGTCAAGATGGGACGATGCGCGCCTTGAAATGCGCGCAAGCTCTCCAAGAAATCGTGGAACAACGGATCGCCGGGATTGGGCAGATCCAAGTGTCCTTGCGGCTCAACACGCGTGGGCGCCAACGCTAGGGATTTGTGCACGCGCAGAAAATGCGCAATGTAGGGGTGATTGTCGAATGCCTGACGCCAACGCGGATGCTTGTAAATGCCGAGCCGGTTCACCAACAACTCAGCCATGGCGTCCGGATCCGACACCATCATATCCGCCGACAGCAAGAGTTCGAACATACTCCCCTCGACCGCGCTGCTTTGTGTTGTATGGAACCCTAGAATGCTCAAGCGGTATGGCGCGCGCTCACCAAGCTGCGGGAGCTATAGTGCCGTAAGGCGGATGGTTAATTCAAGACAGAAATTCCATTTCTGTACAGTGTAAGGTATTTTAGGCCCCTCTTCGCAGTCGGGCGACCGCGGTTTTAAGGGGAAAAAGCCGGAATTCGCGATGCAAATTCAGCGCATGGATCATTTTACGATAGTCACGGACAGGCTGGCCGAAACGCTCGCATTTTATGCGATGTTCGGTCTGCAGGCGGGCGCTAGGCCCGCATTCGGGGTGCCGGGAGCTTGGCTGTACGCCCTGGACAAACCAATCCTTCACGTCATCGAGGTTTCCTGCATGCCCGATCCTCGCCGCGGAGCGCTCGACCACATGGCCTATCGCGCCCACGACCTGCTCGCCACGACACAACTGCTGGACGAGCACGCAATTGCGCACCGGATCATACGAACCCCCGCCCCCTTTCGGATGTGGCAACTTTTCTTTATGGATCCTAATGGTGTCGATGTGGAGCTTGACTTCGATCCTGAGGAAATCGCCCCACCAGACTGGCGCACGCGCCAATGATGCCGCTGCTGCGATACAGCCGGATTCCACCCGAGGCAGAAGCATTGCGCCAGGAGATTCGCGCGTTTCTACTGAGCGCACTCGTCGATTTCCCTGCGGTGCGTCGAGCTGACTCTTGGATGGGTTTCGACGCGCAATTCAGCCGTCGTTTGGGAGAGCGTGGCTGGATTGGAATGACGC
>DATNKC010000458.1:0-8140 GCA_035603615.1 Steroidobacteraceae bacterium
CGCTGCTCCAATCCGGAGCCAGCTTCGGCTTGGGAATTTTTTCCGGGAGCAGCCGGTGGCCGACCAGCTCCGACAAGAAGGCGATCAAAGTCGGCTGCCAATGCGCCGACTCCCAAAAGAGCCATTGGGCAATTCTGCCGCGCTGCTTTGAGTCGCTTGACCACAATCGGTTTGCCCCATGCGCCTCGGCGAGATACAGCAAAATTGCGTTGGATTCGGATAGAACGAACTCGCCGTCGATCAGCGTTGGAATTTTTCCGGACGGATTGATGGCCAGATACTGAGGAGTTCGCCCCTCGCCGCGGTAGACATTGACATCGTGAATTTCCGGTTCCAATCCCAGGTGCCGGCTCACCGACAACACTTTGCGGCCGTTGGCGGAAAGCGTTGTCGCGTAGATTTTTAACATTGCGGCATCCGAGCGATAATACTGAGCGAGATGAAACTCACGATTCGACCATTGACCCCTGATTTATGGCCTGCGCTCGAAGATCTCTTCGGCAAGAACGGGGCTTGCAATGGCTGCTGGTGCATGTACTGGCGACTCGGCAGCGCCTACAAAAACAATGCCTCGAATAATAACAAAATGGCTTTTCGCCGCGTGGTGAATCAGGGCCCACCGCCGGGCCTGCTTGCATTCGACGGCGCTCTGGCCGTGGGCTGGTGTCAGCTTACGCCGCGCAGCGCCCTACCCTGGATGGATCACACCTGGCGCCTCAAACGCGTCGACGAGATCCCAGTTTGGTCACTCTCTTGCCTCTATGTGCGGATCGGCTACCGCAAACGCGGAGTCACTTCGCGTCTAATTCAGGCAGCGTTGCGCAGTGCCAAGCGGGCGCGAGCGCCCGCACTCGAAGCCTACCCTCTCGATGCCGGCAAGTCGCCGAGTGCATCCGGCACCGGATATCGCTCGACGTTTGCGCGCGCTGGATTCAAAACCGTTGCCTGCCGAACTCCAGCCCGGCCCATCATGCGTTACGACTTCAGCGCCTGACCTTTCCCCGCGCGAGCGTTTCGGCGCAGCGCATAAAACGCAACTCCCATCCCCCCAAGGCCTTGCGGGGCCGACGCTCAAGCTCACCACGGTGGAGAAGGACGGGATTCGGCCGGCTACGGTCGGTGGGGTGGCCTCATGCACACTGGTAGGCCCGCAAAGACAGGTGTCTGTACAACATCCGCCGGTAGCGCCAGCATGTGATGTAGAGCGGCCCGAGCACCCGTCAGGGAGGGTAAGAAGACTCAAGGCCCTGTTTCCGTCGGGCCTTGAGTCCTCTTACCCTCCCTGACGAACGCGAGCGTTTCGGCGCAGCGCGTAAAACGCAATTCCCATCCATACGATATTGAGCGCCACCGACGGCCAGGCATTGTTATAGGCGCAATTGATGATGAACCCGGCGGCGCCCACGATGTTCATCGCCTGATAGACCCACGAGCTCGGCAAGATCTTGCCGAAGGAGAGCAGGCCATAGGCACCCAGAATGAGCAGTGCCGCCATCCATCCAGCAATCGATACGAAGGTTTGCAGCGTCATGCGTCTTTAAGCAGGCAGCGGCGCCGGGTTTAATCGCAATCTCAATTCCCTGCGCACCAGCCACAGGCTGAATACGGCCTGCGAGGCGACGCTGGCGACCGAAATGTACCAAACGTGAACCATTTCAAAATGGGGTTGCGTCGACAGCCAGAGCACCGGCAGCACGAAGCTCAGCAGCCTCGTGGCCGAACTGATCACCGCCGGTACGGTATTGCCAAGGCCCTGAAATACCGCCGAACAGGTAAACACGAATCCCGACGCTACGAAGTTCCAGGAAATAATTTGCAAATACTGCGTTCCGACGCTGATCGCCGTGGGGTCCTTGGTAAATGCCGCGACCACGGGCGCCGATCCCCACTGACAGAAAAATGTCATGAGCACCATGATGCAACTGCCGATGAGGGTGGATAAAACAAAGGTTTCGCGCACCCGCGCGAACTTACGCGCCGCGAAGTTTTGGCCGACGATCGGCGCTGCGGCAAACGCCACGGCCATAGCCGGCAGGAACATGCTCTGCATGATGCGCATGCCGATGCCAAAACCGGCCTGCGCATCGGGTCCGAACGGCCGCAAAACCCAGTACAGGACCGCCATCAGTACGAACATGAGCAGAAATTCGCCGCCCGCGGGCAGTCCGATGCGCAGCAGCCGGCGCCAAACCACCATCTGCGGCCGCCACTGCGCACGAACGAAGCCCACGTACTTCTCGAGCCGGTGAAAATACAGGGCGAGCATGACAACACCGACCGCCAGCGCAATGGAACTGGCGAGCCCGGCACCGGCGACACCCATCGGGTGTCCCGTGCCCCAACCGGCGATCAGCACGGGCGCCAGAATGGCGTTTAGCACGACCGTCAGCACCTGCACAATCATGGTCGGCTGCACAATCCCCGTGCCGCGCAGCGCCGAACCCATGGAGACCACGGCGAACTGCAACGCCAAACTCGGCAGAAACCAGTGAAGATATTCAATTCCCGCGGCCACGGTCGCCGCGCTCGCGCCCAGCGTGCTCACATAGTAAGGTCCCGCAAAGAATCCCAACCCCAAGGTGAACACCGCGCAGCAGGCGGCGAGCGACAAGCTTTGATTGAACACCAAATTCGCGTCGGCCTGATCCTTGCGGCCGGCTGCATGCGAAATCAATGTAACCGTACCCACGCCCAGCACCTGGGTGATCGCAAAAACCACGAACATCACGTTGCCGGCGGCCCCGACGCCGGCAATCGCCGCGTCTCCCAACCCCGCGACAAAGTACAGGTCAATCAGGAAATATAAGGTCTGAAAGAACATGCCCGCGGCAATGGGCAACGCCATTTGCAAAATGTTCTTGACGATAGAACTGTCCGTCAAATCCTTCATATACTCCCCGCCTTCAAGATCTGGCCAGCGCCTGAGCGTCTCTCGCCAGCGCCTCAATTCCCGGCCAATCGCCCTGCATCACCAGAGCGTCTGAAACCACCCAGCTTCCCGCAACGCATGCGACGTTTGCCAGCGACAAATAGTTCGCGGCGTTCGTCCTCGTGATCCCGCCGCTGGCACAGAACCGCACGTCGGGAAACGCCAAACCGAATGCGTGCAAGATCCCCACACCGCCCGCCTGCTCCGCCGGAAAGAGCTTTGACACATTGAAGTTCGAATTGCGCGCGCTGATCACCTCGGTGGGCGTCATTACCCCCGGCATCACAGGGAAACGCGCGCCGCGCGAGGCGGCGGCAAGCTCCGGCGTCAAGCCGGGGGTCGCACCGAATTGCGCACCCGCGCGGTCCGCGGCCGCAAAATCCACCGCGCGCGTCAATGCCCCCGCCCCCACGACGGCGTCCGGCAGTCCTTTGCGGATTGACTCGATACAGGCAAGTCCTACGGGCGTTCGCACGCTAATTTCCATCACTCGCAGGCCGCCCGCGCAGAGCGCACGAGCCAGGGGCAGTGCCAGTGCACTGTCGGTAAGCTCGAGCTCGGGGATGACGGGCGCCAAGGCGATAATATCGCGGATATTCATTGGCATGGCGCATTGTGCCATAGCGCTTAGGGGTTTCTAGAACGCGCGCGCAAATGTTACGCTGCGCCAATGACTGTGAACTCCGATCCCCCGGCCACGAAATTTGCCGACAGCGACGCCATGGCGCGCAATCTCAGCGATCAACTCGCCGCCAACCTTCGCACAGCGATCGCCGCGCGCGGGTTGGCCAGCTTGGTGGTATCGGGCGGCAAGTCGCCGATCAAGCTGTTCGAGCTACTGCGCGTCGAAACTCTCGATTGGAGCCGGGTGTGCATTGCGCTCGCCGATGAGCGCTGGGTCGATCCCACGGATCCTGAGAGCAACGAGAAGCTGGTGCGCGATTATTTACTGAAAGAATCCGCCGCGGCGGCGCGCTTCATTGGCCTCAAGAACGCGGCGCCCACGCCGGACCTGGGCGCGGTGTCGGCCTGGGAGACTTTTGCCCGTGTTCCCCGCCCCTTCGATGCGGTGGTGCTGGGCATGGGCGATGATGGCCACACGGCGTCGCTGTTTCCGCGATCGCCGAATTTGGCCAGTGCTCTTAATCCGGCAGCCGTCGCAGGCTGCGTCGGCATGCGATCGCCGGTGGCGCCGCATCCGCGTTTGAGTTTGAACTTGAGTGCGCTGCTCGATTCGCGCCGCATCGTGCTGCCGCTCAGCGGCGCGCAAAAATGGAAGACCTATTGCGCCGCGAGCGGCGATGGACCTGCGGAAGAAATGCCTATCCGCTGCGTGCTGCGTCAGCGCCACACGCCGGTCGAAGTCATGTGGGCCCCTTAACACCGAGGCGCACTTTAAGAGTCAGGCCATATGCGGCAGCAAGAAGCGCATCGTGCGCCGCAGCGGTTCGGCCGCACCCCACAGGAGCTGATCGCCCACCGTGAAGGCGGATAGATAGTCGCCGCCCATGGAGAGTTTGCGCAGGCGGCCAATTGGGATTTCCAATTTGCCGCTGACCGCCGCGGGAGATAATTCGCGCACCGAGGCTTCTTTGTTGTTCGGCACAATGCGCACCCAAGGATTGCCGGCGCCGATCAGTTTCTCGACTTCCTGCATGGGCAAATCTTGCTTGAGCTTGATGGTCAGGGCCTGAGAATGACAGCGCATCGCGCTTACTCTGACGCAGATCCCCTCAATGGGCACCGGGCGCGCTTCGGATCCCAGGATCTTGTTGGCTTCCGCGGCTGCCTTCCATTCCTCGCGGCTTTGACCATTGCCCAAGTCCTTGTCGATCCAGGGGATGAGGCTGCCGGCCAGCGGCACGCCGAAGTGTGCATGGGGAAAATCCTCCGCCGATAACGCCGCGCTCACGGTCCGGTCGATCTCGAGGATGCTCGATGCCGGATCTCTCAATAGGCTGGATACCGACTGGTGCAGCACACCCATTTGCTGCAGCATTTCCCGCATATTCTGGGCGCCGGCGCCCGAGGCGGACTGGTAGGTCATCGCCGTGATCCATTCCACCACGCCCGCTCGCAGCAAGCCGGCCACCGCCATGAGCATCAGCGACACGGTGCAATTGCCGCCGATAAAATCCTTGACGCCGCGTGCGCGGGCAGCCTGCATCACTTCCAAGTTCACCGGATCGAGCACGATTACCGCGTTCTTCTCCATGCGCAGCGCCGACGCTGCATCGATCCAATACCCCTGCCAGCCGGCCGCCCGCAAGCGCGGGTGCACCGCTTGCGTGTAGTCGCCGCCTTGGGTGCTGATGAGCATGGGTAGCCGCGCGAGCGCGGCAATATCATTTGCATCGTGCACCTTGGCGGTGCCTGAACCTAATTGCGGTCCGGCCGCACCTGCCTGTGAAGTGCTGAAAAACGTCGGCGCAATGACATCGAAGTCCTTTTCCTCGCGCATCCTCTGGAGGAGCACTGAACCCACCATGCCGCGCCAACCGATGATGCCGACCTGTTGCATAGTCAAATAGTAAACTCTCGGGCCGGTGGGCGCCGGTTATAGTTCGAAGACATGGCGTATCCATAGGCTCCGCAGTTGGCAATGAGAATTACGTCACCTTCGCGGCTGTCGGGAAGCCATCGATCCACGCCCAATTGATCGGCGCTTTCGCAGATTGGGCCGACGATATTGACGCGATGACTCATCGGCTCATCGAGGCGGGTAAGATTCCGAATATCATGATGCGCCCCATACAGTGCCGGGCGGATCAAGGAATTCATGCCGGTGGCGACGCCGACATAATGCACGTCGCCCTTACCCTTGAGCTGGGTCACGAGTGCGACCAGCACTCCCGCCCGCGCCACCAGATATCGGCCTGGTTCCATCCAGAATTCAATGTGCGGAAAATCCTTCGCCAACCCCGCGACGCCCTGACCGAGTACGGCAAGGTCGATCTCACTGTGGCCCAGTTGGTCGGGAACGCCAATACCTCCGCCCAGATCCACGACGGCGACATCCGGGAAGCGCTTGGCGAGACCGGCCAATAGCACGCCGGTTTCAGTCCAATTCGCTACATCAAAGATCCCGCTGCCGGTATGGGCGTGCAGCCCCGTCACGCGGACGCCCGCCGACTGGCTAAGCGCAACGAGTTCATCGGCTTCAGATAGGGGGATGCCAAACTTCGTATGCACACCGGCGGTGCGCACGTGGCTGTGGTGGCCGCGCCCAAAGCCGGGATCGATGCGCAGGAAAATCTCCCTGCCGCGAAACACTTCCGGCCACATTTTCAACGGGTAGAGATTATCCAGGGTGACTCGGACGCCCTTGGCAAAGCCGAATTCGTATTCGGCGCGCGGCGCGAAATTGGGGGTGAACAAGACTCGCTGCGGGTCAAGTGCCGGCACGGAGGCGAAGGCATGCTCGAGCTCTCCGCGCGACACGCATTCCAGGGTGAGTCCCGCGGCATAGATCCTGCGCAGGATCTCGGGGTGCCAATTCGCCTTCATGGCATAGGCCCAGCGCTTGACCGAGCGCACCGAGAGTACCGCGGCAATCGCCGCGTCCAAGCACTCCATGTCGTACACGAAGGCTGCGGACTCGCGCGCCGCAATATCAAGCAGCACGCGGCGCTTCTGCGGCTGCTCCCACCAATTCAAATCCCTGGCGGCTTGCGCCTTGTCGCCAAATAGCTGAGCCCACGTGGGACCCAAAACCTTGTCCGAACCGATGCTCTGAATGAGCCGCTCATGCAGCTGATGCACCAGCCGATCGCCCTGCGCCTCGTCGATGACAAAGGTGAAATTCAAATCATTGGCGGCCTGCGTCACCAGATAGATTTTCTGGTCCTGGAACAATTCAAAGGCCGCACCCAATTCATGCAGGATGCCGCGAATATTCTGGCCCAGTAAACTCAAGGAGGCGCACGGGCCTAGGATTTCGACCCGGCAAATTTCGCTTAAGGCCGTCGTCAGTCCCTCGAGTGCGGCGCCATCCAGGGTGTTGGCGGTGGGATCCAAAGACACGGTGACATTGGTTTCCGAGGTCGACACCAAATCGACCGACAGACCATGCTGCTTGAAGACCTGGAAGGCGTCGGCCAGAAAACCAACTTGATGCCACATGCCGGGGCTCTCCATGGAAACCAGCGTAATCCCCTTCTTGATCGCAATGGCTTTGACCTGCGCGGCGGTGTCGGCGACGTTGGCGCTCACCACCGTGCCCTCCAAGCCCGGCGCCTGCGTGGCATACACATGCAATGGAATCTTGTACTGCCGCACGGGCAGCACGCAGCGCGGATGCAGCACCTTGGCGCCGTTGCTCGCGATCTCCTGCGCCTCATCGTAGTGCAGCTCGCGCAGCAGTCGCGCAGTCGGCACCGCGCGTGGATTGGCGCTGAACAAACCCGGCACATCGGTCCAAATCTCGAGACGGGCCGCGCTCAGCTTGGCTGCGAAATAGGCAGCGGACGTATCTGAGCCGCCGCGCCCCAGCAACACCGTGTCTCCAGCCGCATTGGCGGCGATGAAACCTTGTGTGATCACAACTTTATCGAGTGAACGCCAGCTCGCCTGAAGATTCAGGTCGGGCGTAAAGTCACAAGTCGCCGATAGCAGGCTGGCCTTATGGGTAGCGCTCGGGCGGTCATCGGCGCGCAGCACCGTGCGCGCGTCCACCCATACGGTGCCGATGCCTTGCGCGTTCAAGAACTCCGCGCCCAGCGTGGTGGCCAGCAATTCTCCCATCGCCATGACCCGCGCGCGCGCAGCATCGCCGATGGTGCGGCGCTCTGCCAGCGTGCCGACCAGCTCGCGCAGCTCCCGCAGGAAGGCATCGAACTGTGTGTTCGGAACTACACCTAAGCGCTCGGCGAGGTTGCGGTGCGCGAGCTCGATGTCCTCGAGTATCGGAATGTGCAAGCCGATCAGGGCAGCTGACAACAGCGACTCGAGCCGATCCGTGATCCCCGATAGAGCGGAATGAACGACCACCGGGCGGAAGCCTTCAGCCGCGCGCTTCTTGAGCACCTGCGCGATGTTGCGCCAATTGGCCACATTGGAGACGCTCGTGCCGCCAAATTTGAGCACAAGCCACTCGTCAGCATTGACCGGCAAGGAGGAAGACATGTGATTTAAGTCCCGCGAAGCCTGACGCGCGCAGCGTCAGTGTGAAGCGATTATTTAATCGTCCTCGAATATTTCGCGCAGTTCCTT
>DATNKC010000459.1:0-3759 GCA_035603615.1 Steroidobacteraceae bacterium
CCCAGCGCGCTTCCCCAGAAATCGGCCGAGCGATCCAGGTCCAAGGTCTCGCAATCGATGATGAAGCCGGACAGTTTGCTTTTGTGCATGCGTTGCTCCAAATTCGCGAATCTCACGCGAGGCTCTCATGAAATATCTACATACGATGGTGCGGGTGACGGACATCGAGCGGTCGCTGCGCTTCTATCGCGACGCGCTCGGCCTGAAAGAATTATCGCGCAAGGATTATCCGCAGGGGCGCTACACGCTGGTTTTTTTGGCGGCGCCGGGCGATGAGGCGGCGCAGGTCGAACTGACGCACAACTGGGATCCCGAGGAATACTCGGGCGGCCGCAACTTCGGCCATCTGGCCTATGCCGTTGACGACATCTACGCCGCCTGCAAACGCCTCATGGATCATGGCGTGACCATCAACCGGCCGCCGCGCGATGGGCGCATGGCCTTCGTGCGTTCGCCGGACAACGTATCGATCGAACTGTTGCAGAAGGGCCCTGCGCTGGCACCCGCCGCGCCTTGGGACAAAATGCAGAATGTCGGCCAGTGGTAACGCCGGCGAAGTGATATTGACTAGAACATTTCCGAGGCGTCGGGGACCTGGCCCGCGACCTCGGTGCGCGAGGCAATGTGATCGCCGGTGATCATGTCGCTGTAGCCTAAGCCCGGGCCCACCATGGGATAGACGCCGGCGTCGCGGTCGATGATGACCTCGAGAAACGCCGGCCCCGGGTACTGGATGAAGTCTGAGATAACCCGCGGCACATCGGCCTTCTGATCGAGGCGCACTGCATATTTGAATCCGTCGGCCTTCGCCGCTTTGACGAAATCCTTGGTATGCAGGCTCTTGTCGCTGGCGCTCATGCGGCCCTTGTGGAACAGCTTCTGCCATTGCCTGACCATGCCGTCGCCGAAATTGTTGAGCACCACCACCTTGATCGGCAGGTCATAGGTGGTGACCGTTTCCAGCTCCCCGATGTTCATGCGGATGCTGGCGTCGCCGTCGAAGTCGATGACCAGACGGCCGCGTTGCGCGAATTGCGCGCCCACCGCCGCCGGCAAGCCGAATCCCATGGTTCCCATGCTGCCCGAGGTCAGCCACAACCGCGGGCTGCGGAAGTCGAAGTACTGCGCGGCCCACATTTGATGCTGCCCGACCCCTGTCGTGATGATGGCCTCACCCCGCGTCAATCGATTGATTTCCTCGATGACGTAGTACGGCTGAATGAAGGTGCTGTTGCGATCGTAGTTCATGGCGTGCTTCGCGCGCAGCTCGCTGCAGTGCCGATGCCAAGCCGACCAATCCCGCTTGAAGTCGTTCGCCTTGCCGTAATCCATCAATGCGCGCAGCGCGTCGGGCATGAGGCCCACATGATGCCAATTCACGCGCTTCACTTTGTCGATCTCGGACGCATCGATGTCGAAGTGCGCGATGAACTTGGCGCGGCCCGCAAATTTGGACACGTTGCCCGCGACGCGATCGTCGAATCGCGCACCAAAAGCGAGCAAGCAATCGCAATCATCGACCGCATAGTTGGCGAACGCGGTGCCGTGCATGCCGAGCATGCGCATGGATAAGGCATCGGTGGTGTCCACCGCGCCGATTCCCATCAGGGTGGTCACCACGGGAATCTGAAACTGCCTCGAGAATTCGCGCAGCGTATCGGCGGCACCGGCATTGATCACCCCGCCGCCCGCATAAATCAGCGGACGCTTCGCGGCAAGCAGGGCGGCGAAAAAATTGGCACAGGCAGCCGGCGCCAGGGTGGCGGCTTCCAGCCGGGACATTCGCTGCCGGTAGCCCGGGACTGCCAGGCGGCCGGAGCCATGGAACACGCCGGACCAATTTTGCACATCCTTCGGCACGTCGAGCACCACAGGACCCGGTCGGCCGGTGCGCGCAATCTCAAATGCGGTGCGCACCGTGGCCTCGAGCTTGTCAGGGTCAGTGATCAGAAAAACATGCTTGGCGACCGCGCCCATGATCGACGGCACCGGCGCTTCTTGAAATGCATCCGTGCCGATCGCCGATGTGGGGACCTGGCCGCAGATGACCACAATGGGAACCGAGTCCGCCATACAGTCGCGCACCGGCGTCACGGTATTCGTCGCGCCGGGTCCCGAAGTCACCAATGCCACGCCCACCCGACCGCTCGCGCGCGCGTAGCCGGCCGCCATGAAGGCGGCGCCTTGCTCGTTGGCCGGCACAACCAGCGGCATCGCCGAGTCGTGTTCCTGATTGAAGCGAAACACGGCATCGTAAATTGGCAATATCGCGCCGCCGCTATAGCCGAAAACGGTGTCGACGCCCTCGTCGGCCAAGACCTGAACGAGTATGTCCGCACCGCTCATGACCACGCCGGCTTGCGGGTGCGCAGCTTGATTTTGCTTGTCGGTAGGGTCCTTCACGCGGAAAGACTAGCAGTTCTGTCCCTGGCGCCCAAGCAGGATGCTCCCGTATCCTGAGAGCCTACTCAGACAGGCTCCAGCCAAATGCGTCACGTCATCGCGATTCTCCTGCAAAATGAAGCCGGCGCGCTCACTCGCGTCACCGGGTTGATATCCGCGCGCGGCTATAACATCGAGTCGCTTTCCGTCGCGCCGACCAATGATCCCACCGTCTCGCGGGTGACTTTGGTGACCACAGGATCGGACGCCGTGATCGCGCAGATCAACGCACAGCTGCTCAAGCTCGTGGATGTGGTCGCGGTTGAGGACATGACCAGCGGCGACACCCTGGCGCGCGAATTGCTGCTGATAAAATTGCGGCTCTTTGCGCAGCACGTCGATTCCGCCGCCGCTTTGGTGCGCCGCGCGGCAGGCAGAGTGCTATCCTCCAACCCCTCGATTTATATCGTTGAACTGGCGGGCACGGAGCTCGAGATCGGCGAATTCATCGCGCGCCTAGGCGCATTGGGAGAAATCATCGAAGTGGTGCGCAGCGGAGTCGTCGGCATTGCGCGCGGCAACCCAATTGAGGATATTTAAGCGTTATGCCTGAACTTGAAGTCACGCCGGAACACGCCGCTGATCCGAACACCCGACGCGTCGGTATTTTAGTGGGCGTCGTCGGCATCCTCTTGTCGGTGGTCACGATCGCCTCGCACCGCGCGCATACCGACGCGGTCATTCACCGCACCGAGGCGAACGATCAGTGGAGCTACTACCAAGCGAAGAAAATCCGCGAAAACACCGAAGAGGTGGCGGTCTCGCTCCTCAGAAGCTTGGGCACCGATCCTGCCAAGATCGAGTCCGTGGCGCCAAAGCTCGAGGCCGCGCGTGCCAAGTACGCCGCGGACGCGGAAAAGATCCAAGATGAGGCGAACGCGAAGGATAAGGAAACCAAAAAAGAGGAGCGCCGCGCGCTGTTTTTTGATATCGGCGAAGGACTGCTGGAGCTCGGTCTGGTGTTGTGCTCTCTGTATTTTTTGGCGCGCAAGGTGTTCTTCCCCGTCTTCGGCGTGCTCGCAAGCCTGGCGGGCACCATCTTGGGCATCTTGGGTTTCATGCTTTGAGAAGCTTTCTGGCCTGGCTCTCGCTCTGCGCATGGGCAACGGGTGCCTGGGCTGCTGACACCGCGGCGATTTCGCGCGTGGAGGCGCGCTCGAACGATCTATTGGCCGTGGGCGTGGTCCACGACGACAAGATGATCATTCACGTGAGCCGCCTGGCTGACAATGCGCCGGTACGCGATGCGGCGATCACCGTGTTGCTGCGAGGCACGGTGCACCCGACGATCGCGGAGGCCGATGGCAGCTATTTCCT
>DATNKC010000460.1:0-7248 GCA_035603615.1 Steroidobacteraceae bacterium
AAGCGCCGGTTGCTTTCGCGATGACTGTCACCGAGCCGGCACGGTCGTGCGATTTCCCGAGAGCGAGCGCAACCGCCAGCCAGACGGCCGAAATAAATGCGCCGGCCCAGCCGACCCCCGCGGGACCAAAGCCTAAGCCGCTGGTCAGCAACTGGTACATCGACGCGCTGGTGGCATCGCCGCCCCGATAGATGAAGGTGTCGATCAGGCTCTTGGCCTTGTATTTCTCCTCCCTGGTACAGACGGTGTAGAGCGAATCTCGGGAAGGGCGGGTGATGGCGTATTCGCCGACGCGGCGCACCGCGAACACAACGACCAAGATCGCAAAGCTTGGCAGCAGTGCAAAGATCGCATAACCGGCGGTCATGATCAGCGGCACGGAGACCAAGAGGGCGCGAAGGCCGATCCATTTGAACAGCCGGCTGAAGAGGAATAACTGGGTGAGGAGGGAGAAGCTCTGCACCCAGAAATCGACATTCGAAAAGAAGCGCGTGCGCTCATCGCGGGTCGCAAAAACTTTGGCGACGAAGGCCTGCTGTTCAAGATATAAAAAAGTCGACACCCAGGAGAGCAGGATCACGAACACCGCGATACCGAGCAGATACGGAGAGCGAATCACTTGATGGAAGGCCGCGAGCATGTGGCCGCCGAGCGGATTGTTGACTTCGGCGCCGCGAGCACCGGACCCGAAATGCTCATGCCAGTGGATGACGCGCCTCATGAAAAAGAGCGAACTCGCCAGCAGGGTTGCGGAGATGAGCAGCAGATTGATCGTGCCGAGCGGCACGGCAAGCCGGCCCGCGACCAGGGGGCCGAGCAGGCCCCCGGTGCTGGCGCCGGCCGCGATGAATCCGAACATGCGCCCCGCCTGCTCGCGCGTGAACACATCCGCCATCAAGCTCCAGAACACCGCAACGATGAAGAAATTGAAAACGCTCACCCAGACGTAGTAGGTGCGTGCGATCCAGGTGTGATCCTGCTGCAGATTGAACCAGAGATAAAAGCCCAATAGGTTGGCGGTGAAAAAGACGTACACCCAGGGCAGAAAAACGGGTCTGCGAAAACGCGAGGTCAACCAGCCGTAGACAGGCTGGACCGCAAGCATGCAGACAAAGGTGCCCCAGAACAGGTAGGGCAGATTTTCCACACCCGAGGTAATGCCCATGGTGTCGCGGATGGGCCGCAGGATCGTGTAGCTGAAGAACATGCAGAACAGGGTCGCGAACGCCGCCAGGAGCGCCGGCAGTTCTTCCGGCTGCACCGCCACTAAACGGTGAACAAGGCTCGCGAGGCGAGAATCGCGGCGCGCGCCCGCGGATTCCGGCCTCATATCACCGCTCAATGTCCATTGCCCGATGCCGCTCGCCAGGCCTCGAGAACGGCCTGTTCCCGTTCGGGTGTGAGGCCGGCGCTCAATTTCGCGCGTTCCGCCTCCGGACGTTGCAGATGCCACGCCAGCGTGTCGTTGACGGTCGGCTGGACGGGCCGAATCGAGAGGCCCTCGCGCAATGCGCGCACCACGCTCGCGTCGGCAAAGCCCGCGAACTCGCCGGACGCGGGGATCCAAACAGGCATATCCGACCACGGCGCTACTTTTTGCTTTTCGAGGAAATCCGCCGGCACCCATACCGGACTGGGTGCGGGGCTGGGCTTGACCGTCGCGTTGGCCGCGGTAATGCTCGCCGCGACCACATCGCCGATCGTGAACATGCCGGGAGGCGAGGTGGCGTTAAAGGTGCCCACGGTTTTGCGCTCAACCAGGCGAAGCACGAAGGCAGCAAGATCGCGGGCATCGATAAATTGGACGCGGTCACCGGGCTTGTCGGGCGTCACCATTTCGCCGCCGCGCGCCGCGCGCGCGGGCCAATAGGTGAACCGGTCCGTGGGGTCTCGCGGCCCGACGATCAGGCCCGGACGCACGACGGCGACGCGCCCCGGCATGGCTGTTTCAGCCGCTTTTTCGCACAAGGCTTTTAACGGCCCGTAGGCGCCGCCGTCGACTTTCTCCGTGGTCTCGTCCGCCAGCTTGCCGACCGGCGAGTCCTCGGTGTTGGGCTGCGCGAAGCTCGCATACACCGAGATGGTTGATATGAAGATGTAGCGCTGTACATTGGGTGCGAGCAATTGGGCGGACAATTTGACGTGACGCGGCACGTAGCCGGAATCGTCGATGACGGCATCCCAGTGCTTGCCTTTGAGGGAGTCGAGCTGCGCATCGCGATCGCCCTTGAGGTGCACGAGCTGCGGAAACAAATCGGCGTTGGTTTTGCCGCGGTTGAACAAGGTAACCGAGTGTCCGTGCTGAAGCGCCAGTTCGACGATGTGCACACCCAAAAATTTGGTGCCGCCGAGCACCAGGATGCGCAGCTGACGGCGCGATTTTTCCTTGGCGGCGGCGTGGCTCGATGCCGCAAGGGCGGCGGCTGCGGACATGGCATGAACAAATTGACGTCGATTCATCGGCTACCTCGTCATCGTCGACACGGAGGCGCCGACAGAGTTATAAATTGCGTAGTTGTGGGAGGAGACAATCAATACTACTTCCCTGACGCTTGAGTTGCGAACGTTTTGCGGCGACTATGTCGGAACTGCACCCTGGAATGTGGCAATTGACTGACAATGCGCGACCTTGAACACCAGCGCTTAAGCACCGAATCGGCTCAACCGCTCGACCGGCGAATATGTGTCGCGCCGATGATGGATTGGACCGACCGTCACTGCCGCTTCCTACACCGGCTTTACGCGCCGCATGCGTTGCTTTACACGGAGATGATCGTTGCCGCAGCCATCGTCCGCGGCGACGTGCGTCAATTGCTGGACCACGACGTGGGCGAGCATCCGGTTGCCCTGCAACTCGGCGGCTGCAACCCCGCGGAACTGGCCAAGGCGGCGCGCATCGGCACCTCGACCGGTTACGCGGAAATCAACTTAAACGTCGGGTGCCCGAGCGATCGAGTGCAAAACGGCTCGTTCGGCGCCTGCCTCATGCTGAAGCCTGAACTGGTGGCGGACTGCGTACGCAGCATGCGGGATGCAACTCATCTGCCCGTGACGGTCAAGTGCCGAATCGGCATCGACGAGCGGGACGACTATGAGTTTTTCCGCGCTTTCGTGGATACCGTGCGCGCCGCGGGAATCGATGCGCTGATCGTACACGCGCGCGTCGCCATCCTGGGTGGCTTGTCGCCCAAGCAAAATCGCGAGATTCCGCCGCTCAAACACGATCTCGTGCAGCGATTGAAACGCGATTGTCCTGACCTGACCGTCATCCTCAACGGCGGGCTGGGCGATGCCCCCGCGATTGGCGCACACCTGCGCGCAGGGGTCGACGGCGCGATGATCGGCCGAGCGGCCTACCATCGGCCCGCGCTCCTGGCGGAACTCGAGCAAAGTCTGATCGACCCGGGTTGGGCGATTCCGGAGCCGTGGCAGATTGTCGAGCGGATGGTGCCTTATGCGAAAGCGTGCGCGCAGCGGGGTATGCGGCTGCATTCGATCACGCGCCACATGCATGGCGTCATGGCTGGACGCGAAGGTGCTCGAGCGTGGCGGCGGTTTCTTTCCGAGGTGGCGGCGCGCCCGGAAGCGGCAGCCGAGACGTTGTTTTCGGCCCTTCCCATAATAAAACAGGGTATTGCAGCTTAAACCTCCTAAGCGCCTCAACCTTACGTTAAGTATAATAGGCTTGGCAATGGGCAAAGAAATCGAAGTAGCCATCCTATTTGCCGATGTCGTCGGCAGCACCAAGCTCTACGAGTTACTGGGCGATTTACGTGCGCGCGACATGGTGGGTATTTGCATCGACGTGATGCGCGCGGCAACCGACCAGAATCATGGCACCGTCATCAAAACGATGGGCGATGAGGTCATGGCCACCTTCCCCACGGCGGACGATGCCTTGAATGCCGCAGCGCAGATGCAGAAGCAAATCGTCACGCATCCTCAGCTCAAAGTCGACGAACAGACGGTCGCCATCCGCATTGGCTGCAATTTCGGACCGGTTGTTCTCGAGAACCGCGATATTTTTGGCTCTGCCGTGCACACCGCGAATCGAATGACCAGCCAGGCGAAGGCCGGGCAGATCATGACGACGGCGACGATGGTTGACCGGTTGTCCTCCGATTGGCGTGCGCAGGTGCGTCAGATCGACGTTGCGACGTTAAAAGGGCGCAGCAGCGAGGTGGCCTTGTTCGAGGTGCTCTGGCAGCCCGAGGATGTCACCAGCATGGTGCCCTCGATCGCCATCGCCGCCCGCGAGCGCGAGAAGGGCGCCAAGTCGCAACGGCTGCGGCTTCGTTATCAGGGGCAGGAAGTGCTGGTCAACGAGGATCGCGCGAATATCACCATCGGCCGCGCGGAGGAAAACGATCTGGTGGTGAAGGGCAATCTGATCTCGCGGCTGCATGCGCGCGTCGAGATCAACCGCAACAAGTTCATGCTGATCGATCAAAGCACGAATGGCACGTTCGTTCTCGGCAAGGATGGCGAGGAAGCGTTCGTTCGCCGCGATTCGATGCAAATTCGCGGCGAGGGATTGATCGGGCTTGGCAAGGCGCCCGATAGCAATTCTTCTCAGGTGATTCGCTATACCTGCGAGGAATGAACGCGCCGCACGGCGTCTTGCAGTTCCGCCCTGAGAGCGGACGGCACGCGCTCGCCGAAGCCGCTTAAGTACTGATCGATCCCGGCGAATTCCTCTTGCCAGAGCTTGGGATTGACGGCCAACAATTCTTCGAGCGCGGCCGGGGTGACTTCCAATCCCTGCAGATCCAAATCCGTAAGAGCGGGTAGATGGCCTATGGCCGTTTCGCGGCCGCCGGCCTTGCCCTTGCAGCGATCGATGATCCAGCGCAGCACGCGCAGATTTTCTCCAAACCCCGGCCAGAGAAATTTTCCAGCGCTGTCTTGGCGGAACCAATTGACGTGAAAGATTTGCGGCGGAGACTTCAATTTGGCGCCGACATTGATCCAGTGCGCCCAGTAATCGCCGAAGTTATAGCCGGCGAACGGCTTCATGGCCATGGGATCCCGCCGCACCACGCCGACGGCATCCGTGGCCGCTGCCGTCGTTTCCGATGCCACGCCGGCCCCGACCAGTACTCCGTGCAGCCAATTGCGCGCCTGGTACACGAGCGGGGCGAGCGTGCGCCTGCGGCCGCCGAACACGATCGCCGAGATCGGCACGCCACCGGGCGCATCGGCCAGTTTTGAATAGCTCGGATTTTGCTTCGCCGATACCGTGAAGCGGGAATTGGGCTGCGCGGCCGGTCCATTCTTGGGATCGTAAGGACGGCCCTGCCAATCGGTGACGGGCTTGCCCTCCGTCAATCCCTCCCACCAAGGCTGGTTGTCCGCCGTCAATCCGACGTTGGTAAAGATCGTATTCTTGCGGATCATCTCGTAGGCATTGCGATTGGTTTTGGCGTTGGTTCCCGGCACCACGCCGAAGTAGCCCGATTCGGGATTGATGGCGTACAGGCGGCCGTCCTTGCCGGGATGCAGCCAGGCAATGTCATCGCCGACGGTCCACACCTTCCAGCCTTTGTAGCTCGCAGGCGGGATCAACATCGCCAAATTGGTCTTGCCGCAGGCGGAGGGGAAGGCGCAGGCCAGGTAGTGGATCTCTCCTTGAGGATTTTCGATCCCCACGATCAACATATGCTCCGCCAGCCAGCCTTCGGTACGCGCTTGCCAACTTGCGATGCGCAACGCGTGGCATTTCTTGCCGAGCAAGGCGTTGCCGCCATAGCCGGAGCCGAAGCTTTTGATCGACAGCTCCTCGGGGAAATGCATGATGAAGCGACGCTGCGGATTTAGATCGCCGGTGGAATGCAATCCCCTTACAAAGGTTCCGTCCCGCGTGATCCTCTCGAGCGCGGCGCGGCCCATGCGTGTCATGAGGCGCATATTGAGCACGACATAGGCGCTGTCCGTGATCTCAACACCGCCGCGCGAGAAGGGCGAGTCGATCGGGCCCATGCAGTAAGGCACCACATAAAGCGTGCGCCCTTTCATGCAGCCTGCGAACAGGGCGTCCATTTGCGCGTGAGCTTGTTTGGGTGCGATCCAGTGGTTGTTGGGACCGGCATCTTCCTCATTCACCGTGCAAACGAAGGTGAGGTGTTCAACGCGAGCTACGTCCGAGGGGTTCGAGCGGGACAGGACGCAGTCGGGAAAGCTTTGTGGATTGAGCGGCAACAATTGTTTGTCGGCAATCAGCTCGCGCTTCAGGGTTTCGAATTCAGCCTCGCTGCCGTCGCACCAATGGATTTTCTCCGGTTGCGTAAGTTTGGCAACTTCATCCACCCACGCTCCGACATCATGATTCATCGCGGCGAGGGTTACGTGCTGAGGTGCTGTGGCCATTGGTGGTCCCTAGAAGAAAGCTTGATAGACCGATAAGGATGACAGATGGGTGTGAGCGCGCCAACTCCTCACGTGGCGTGAGATATCTCCGACAGCGAAAAATATTTCGCGGCGCGCGAAAAGGGCGGATTGAAGGTAGAATTAAGATATCAAATAATCTGTAACATATTGATTATTTGAATTTTATATGACGCGCGAGTTTAGCATGAAGTACACTGACCATATGTACGGACCGCTCTTATATCCAACGCGCGGATTACTGGTCGCGGCCGGTATGATCATCGGCGTCAAATGCCTCGCAGCCCCGGATCCGATTAGCATCAGGGCAATCGCAGAAGTCGAGCACTCGAGCCCAAGCCCGGGCGGGGAGATCACGAAAGTGATTCCCGCCGACCGTGTGGTCTCGGGCGACACCGTTATTTATACCCTCGAAGTGCGCAACACGGCGTCGACCACCGTGCCGCGACCGGTCGTGACCTACCCCATCCCGACGCACATGACTTACACGCCCGATTCAGCGGTGGGTCCCGGGACCGAAATCACCTATTCGGTCGACGCCGGCCGCAGCTTCGATGTGCCGGAGAATTTGCGGATTCAGGAACCGGGCGGCCAACTGCGCGCGGCCACCGCGGCCGACTACACCCATATCCGCTGGCAGCTGAAGAATGCGTTGAAAGCCAAATCCGTCGCGTTCCTGCGATTTCGCGCCCGGGTGAAATAGTCGGCCTCGTTTCGTCTACGCTTAAGCGTCGCAAGCAATCCAATGAATACCGATTATCAAGACGTTTTTACCCTGGGCGGTCCGCTGGCGCGGGCACTGCCGGACTACGCCTATCGACCCGAGCAGGCCGTGATGGCCAAAGCAGTGGGGGCCGCGCTGGC
>DATNKC010000461.1:0-3604 GCA_035603615.1 Steroidobacteraceae bacterium
TGCCCGGCGGCCCAAAGACCTGCAGGACATTGAAGGCTTGCTTGCTGCGCACCCTGAGGCAGACGTTGCTTCCGCTCGGCAATGGGTGCGCGAGTTCGCTACTGCCATGAGCATGTCGGACATGCTGGTCGACTTCGACACCGTGGTGGCACGAAGCAAATCCACGCGCTAATGCGCCGCGATTTCCGAGTAGATCACCCAGGCATTCCAACCGCCGTGGACCAGCATTCCGGGATATAGGCTGTTGGATCGGTTTCGCAAGAATCCGAAGCAAAGCCCCATCAGCATGTGACTGGGGAACACCAGCGGCGAGAGGTGCAGCAGGCCGAACAAGGCACCTTGAATCAGCCATGCATCGCGGCGACTGAATACTTTTTCCAACGAACCTTGGATGACACCGCGAAATGCGACTTCCTCAACGATCGCCGGGGCGACGCTGATGACGATATAGATGCTCCAAATGGGCCAGCCGGCGGCCAGAAAACGATCGCTGTAGCGGGCGACCGGGCTTCCCGACGCCGCCAAGAGACTGAAGTACGCACTGACGAGCACGACGAATGCGATGACGGCGCCGGACATTTGCAGCGCGCTGCGGATATCGAAGCGCGGTAACTTCAGCAGCGGTAGCAGGTCGCGATAGCCGGCAACGGCAAACGCGGCAACGGCCACCGCGTTGATGGCCGCGACGAAGACTTCGGGCCGGGGGCTGCGCAAGCCGCGATCGATCATGCCAAGAATCAAGAGGCTGAACAGCAGCCAGAGAAACAAACCGCCGACGCGCTTTAATTGCCCCCATTGGATCCGCAAGCGCTCCTCGTCGTGACGTGAAGGAGTGGCGGGCGATACGTTACTGGCAGAATAGCCGCAGTGTGTGCAGAAGCGCGACGCGGGCTGCAATTGCCTGCGACAAGACGGGCAGCCGCCAAGCGCCTCGGCTGCGGTGAGTTCATCCATCGTCGTTGCGCAAGGCAAGCGCCGCTTTGGTGCCGTTCACCAGCATCACGATGACGATGATTTTCACGATCAGGCCCTGCGCCAGGGTTCGAGGATCTGCAATCGCACTCGCGACGATGACCACGATGTAGGTTGCGGTTGCGACCAGGATGGCCGGCAGTGGGGCGCGCTTGCCCCAAAAATAGAGAGTCGTCATGACGACCGCCAAGATGGCGTTCACGAGGAGCGCGCTCCACGGCGCCCACGCCAGCTCTTTTCGGATTTGCCCCACCGTGTATTGCTTGCCTGCCAATAGCGTCGGGTAGTTGGCGCTGTCCTGCAGACTCGCTACCCGCGTGAGCACCTGCTCGGAATTGGACTTCGTCAGGAAGAATAACGCGATTCCGACAATGAGAAACAGAATCGCCAGGTAGCGAATTGCCGAGTTGGCGCTCTTCAACTGGCGCCGTTGCGTGTACGACTCAGGCTTCGGCAGCGCCTTCCCACAATTGCCGCAAAATGCATCGTATCCGTTCGGCAGCTTGCCGCAGCCCTTGCAGGAAATGATTTCGGACTGCTCGATCATGACACGGCCGCCGACACGCAACTCCGCGTGCGCCGGGCCGCTGACCACTGCCGGCCGAACCTCGAGCGCCGCTTTGGTGCCGCTGCCTGGCACCACGAATTCGTAGAGAGCCTTGCCGCGCCACGGACGGCGCCGGTAGAACTCCTCGCCGTTGACCAAAACGGTTTGCCGGCCGAACGAGCCGGTGTTGAAATCGACTATCGTCGCCTTGTCGACACGCCACGTACGCTTCATCCCGATAGCTCCCTTTGTCGCAGCGTCCCTGTCGGGCTCCAAAGGGATTATAGGGAGCATCGAATCCCCTAAACCATGGACTACCGCACAGTTAATCCACGATTTGGGTGGGGCTCCGCGCCGCTCAACGATGCGTAGTTCTGGTCGTCTGGTCGCTCAACGCGGCGACAGGCTATATTCGGGGGGTGCAGGACCCCCGTGCGATCACCAACCCTCGTGCCCCGAGCGGGCTGCGCCACAGCCTGAAGCAGCGGCACATGAGCATGATTGCTCTGGGCGGAGTCATCGGCGCCGGTCTGTTCGTGGGCAGCGGCGTGGTGATCCAGGCGACAGGCCCTGCGGCGGTCGTATCCTTTCTCATCACGGGACTGCTGGTCGTGCTCGTGATGCGCATGCTGGGCGAAATGGCGGTGGCATTGCCGGCGGTGGGATCGTTTTACGAGTATGCCCGGCTCGCCTGGAGCGATCGGCCGCTGCTGGGCGAACTCGCAGGCTTTCTGACGGGCTGGATGTATTGGTACTTCTGGGTCATCGTTGTGGCCCTGGAGGCGGTTGCAGCCGCCGGCTTGGTGCGATTCTGGCTGCCCAATGAACCGACCTGGCTCATCAGCTTAAGTCTGATGCTGTTGCTCACGCTCACGAATGTCTTTTCCGTACGCTCGTACGGCGAATTCGAGTTTTGGTTCGCCTCCATCAAGGTCGCGGCTATTGCCGTATTCCTGCTGGCGGCTGGCGTGTTCGTACTCGGACTGTGGCCCGGAGCCGCGCCGCACCTGGCCAATCTCACGGCGCATGGCGGATTTGCGCCCCACGGCGTACTGCCGGTGCTGACCGGTGCCGTCGCGGCCACCGGATTCTACTTCGGCGCCGAAATCGTCACCATCGCGGCGGCGGAGGCCGCCGAACCTGCGAAAGCGGTGGCCGCGGCGACCAACTCGGTTGTTATGCGGGTGCTGCTCTTCTATGTGGGCTCGATTCTTCTGGTGGTGTGCCTCGTGCCTTGGAATTCCGCCGCCATGAGCACGCCTTACGTCAGTGCGCTGATCGCCATGGGAGTTCCCGCCGCAGCGCAGATCATGAACGCCGTGGTGCTCACGGCCGTGCTGTCGGCTCTGAATTCGGGGCTGTATGCCTCCTCGCGCATGCTGTTCGCGCTGACCCGGCGCGGCGATGCTCCTCGAGGGTTCGCCAAACTCAACCGCCATGGCGTGCCGATGCGCGCGATTCTTCTGGGGACCTTGTTCGGCTACGGCGCCGTGATCATGTCCTATGTCTCGCCCGATAAAGTGTTTGCGTTTCTCGTCAATTCCTACGGAACGGTAGCGATATTCGTCTACGTATCGATCGCCATTTCACAATTGCGCCTGCGGGCACGCCTCGAGAGGCAGGATCCCACGCGCCTGCGCGTGCGGATGTGGGCATATCCATACCTCACCTATGGGGCCATCGCCGGCATGCTGGGCATCCTGCTGGCGATGGCCTTCATTGCCGAACAGCGATCACCCCTGATCTTCGGTCTCATCAGCCTCGGCATCTTGCTGGTGAGTTTCGGCGCGAGAGTTTGCTTCGGCAAACCTGCGGAAATTGAGCCACTGGCTTTGGAACCGCATCAATATCAAGAACTGTGACGCTTGCGGGGCTGACCGGTTCTAAGCCGTATTGCCCGCATCGATGGTGATGACGGTGCCCGTGATGTTTCGGCCTGCCTCGCCCAATAGAAACACGACGCTGTGGGCGACATCAATCGGTTCGGGCATGCGATGCAGGGCGCTGCGCCGGGCGATTTTCTGGCGTTGCGAGTCGCTCAGCTCATGCGTCATTTCGGTGTCGACGAAGCCGGGCGCCAGCGCA
>DATNKC010000462.1:0-5998 GCA_035603615.1 Steroidobacteraceae bacterium
TCAAACTCACAGGGCCCCAACCTCACAATCGCCCAGTCACCACCAGCAGCAGCAACACGATGAGGACCAAGCCCAACCCGCCGCTCGGATAGTAGCCCCAGCTGTTGCTGTACGGCCAAGTCGGCAACGCGCCGATCAGAAGTAAAACCAAAATGATGAGAAGAATGGTGCCTATCGACATCGTGACTCTCCCTAAAGCCTGTGGAGCGACTGTAATCCCCGTCATAGCGAGAGGCAGTCGGGTCGGCGCGTGACCCCCTGTAGGGTGTCTCCTACCAGGAGCTTGTCTGAGGCAAATCCGTTCTCGCGGCCAGGCGGACAAGCTCCGATTCAAGCCTTGGCGTGCCGATGAAACGCATCTGCGGCCGCGCGCGCCGCGGGCCCCAAGACATTCGCGTGAACCAGGACGATGTGTAGCGACACATTGCGCGATGCCCCGGACACCAAGGGCAAACGCCGCAATGCGCCGCTGCGCAATTGCTCCACGAGCATGTGATCCGGCAACCAGGCATAGGCCAGACCCGCCAAAATAGTCGCGAGCGATGCGTCCATACTGCTGACGGTAAAACGCCGCTCGGCGCCAAGCCATCCCTCATCGCGAGGATTCGAGGAACCGGAGTCGCGCACGACGGCCTGGACATGGTGCGCCAAATCATCGGTGGTGAGCTCGCGCCCGAGCGCAAGCAATGGATGATCGGCGCGCGCAACGGCGACGAACTGGACATCCAGCAGCCAATCGCTCAAGTATCCCGGCGGTACTCGGCTCGTGACCACGAGGTCGCCACTGCCTTCGGTGATGGCTTGCTCTGCGCCTGACAGGACTACATCGGCGAGTTGAATTTGCGTGCTCGGACAGCTGCTCTGCAGCTCCGCAACGATGTTAAGCAAGCGCGCGCGCGGGAAAGCCGCATCGACGATCAGCTTCAACTCGCTTTCCCAGCCCTGCTTCAGGCTGCGCGCCAGGGCTTCCAACGTGCCGAGCTCCTTGACCAACGTCCGACCCCGTGCCAGCAGTGTCTGACCATGCGGGGTCAGCACTGATTTACGTCCCTCCACGACCAGAAGCGGCAGATCGAGCGATTCTTGAAGCCGCGCTACCGAATAGCTAATCGCCGACTGACTTCGATTCAAGACCGCGGCGGCCTGTGCAAACCCGCCCTCGTCCACCACCGCCGCCAGGACCGCCCATTGCTCCAACGTAGTTTTTGGCAAATTCACGTTCTATCCATTTTCTTGATCAATTAACCGCAAATTTTGCGCTTTTTAATTGACTTGTTCGAGCATATTGTTACTTTCACGGAGGTTCCCATGAACGAAATCAGACGCAGCCAAGAGAGAGGATTTGCCGACCACGGTTGGCTCAAGTCCTTCCATACGTTTTCATTTGCGGATTACTACGATCCGAAGCATGTCGAGTTCGGACCCTTGCGTGTGATCAACGAAGATCGCGTGCAGGCCGGAGCCGGCTTCGGCACTCATGGCCATCGCGATATGGAGATCATCAGCTATGTGTTGTCCGGCGAGCTCGCCCATAAGGATTCCATGGGCAATGGCTCAACCATTAGGCCGGGCGATGTACAGCGCATGAGCGCCGGCAGCGGCGTTCGGCACAGCGAGTTCAACCCGTCACAAACCGAGGGCACCCACTTTCTGCAGATCTGGATTCAGCCCGACAAAGTGAATATCGAACCGAGCTACGAAGAGAAGCGCTTTGCTCCCGCGGAGAAGCGCGGGCAGCTGCGGCTGATCGTCTCGCCCGACCGTGCGCACGGATCGTTGTTGATCCACCAGGACGCGCGCATTTACGCCGGCCTTTTCAGCGGCGGCGAAACGGCTGATCTTGGCGTGCAGAGCGGCCGGCGCATCTATGTGCATGTGGCGCAGGGCGCGATCGAGGCCAATGGCGTTTCGCTCAGCGCAGGCGATGCGTTGCAAATCACCCGCGGCACTGAATTGCATCTGGAGGGCGGAAAGGACGCGGAAGTATTGGTATTTGATCTACCGGGCGACGGCCAGAATCTTCAGGGCCGGGGCTCAAACTAGGAGCCTGTCTGTCGCCCAGTACTCAGACAGGCTCCCCAGGGTTCTTGCGCGACCAGTACCAATAGAGCGGCAGCCCCGCCAGCAGCACGGCGACACCCTGCAGGGCTTGCCTGGGCGCTGCGACGAAGGTGTTGATCAACAGCGCGGCCGTGACCAATAGAAAGATCACAGGCACCACCGGATAACCGAGCGCTCGATAAGGTCGAGGCGCATCCGGCATGGTGCGGCGGAAGATGAACAAGGACCCGGTGGAGAGACCGTAGAAAAGCCAGGAGGCAAATACCACTGAATCGGTGAGCGCATCATACGAGCCTGAGAGCGCGAGCACGCTGCCCCATGCAGCTTGCGCGACGATGGCCCGGGCCGGCACATTTGAGCGCGGCGAGAGATGCGCGAGAGCCCGAAAGAACAATCCGTCGCGAGCCATTGCATACGGAACCCTGGAATTCGCCAGCACGCTCGAATGCAATGAACCGAACGAGGACACCATCAGGGCGACCGCGGTCATGGATACTGCGATCGGGCCCAGGAAGCGCTTCAACACTTCCGTGGCCACCGAGGAACTCGTCGGCACGCTCGCAATCTCGAGCGGCGACATCGCGTAGTAGTAGGCGACATTGACGAACAGGTATAGCGAAGCGACCACCAGCATGCCGCCGACGAAGGCGCGCGGCAGGTTGCGCTGCGGATTGCGGATTTCGCCGGAAAGCGGAGCGACGTTGCTCCATCCGTCATAGGCCCATAGCGCCCCCAGCATGGCGGCGCCGAAGCCGGCGTATCCGCCGCGCGCGCTGGCGGCCACGCCTTCGCAGCTACCGGCCAACCCGGAACCGCTCAAATGCGACCAAGCGCCAGGGGCAAAGACAAATGCGCTGATGGCGACGCTTAAGATCAGTGCGACTTTGGCGATCGTCAGCGCGAGCGCGGTGCGGCCTCCCGCGGTTACTGAAGCGCAATTGATCAGCGCCACGGTCCATATGGTGGCGAGCGCGACCAGCGTCAAACCGCTTACGCCAAGGTGATAGCCAAACGGGTTCGCCTCTATGCGCCAGTGTTCCAATGCTCCACCGACCGCCACATTCATGAAGATCGCAAGCCCAACCGCCAATGCCGCCTGCGATCCGGCCTTGGCGACGGCGAATGTCATCCAGCCGTACAAGAAACCAACCGCCCTGCCATATGCTCGCCGCAGGTAGACATAGTCGCCGCCCGCCTCCGGCATCATGGCGGCAATCTCGGAATACGAGAACGAGCCCGCGAGCGCCAACAATCCCGCTGTCAGCCAAACCAGCAACACCAGCTTGGCGCTACCGACATTGCAGGTCATGACCCGCGTCTTGAGAAAGACACCGGTGCCAATCATGTTGGCCACATTCACCGCGATGGCGCCCCAAGCCCCGACACCGCGGGTCAACTCGCCTCTGCCTGTCGCCGCCAAAGCTTCGTTGCTCATGGGTGTAGTAGTATCAGGGATATGAAGTTCGATGGTTCGCAAATCGGTCCGTTTTTGATCGCGATACTGGTGGTCTTCGCCATCTACCGGCGCTTTCGCCGCAGCTTCGGTCAGCAGCCGCTGCGTCCGGTGCGCATGCAAGTGCGCATCGTCGTGCTGCTGGTCATCGGTTGTTTATTGCTGCCGGCCGCCTTTCGCTCGGCCACATTCATGTCCGCGGTGGTGGCGGGAATAGCGGCGGGCATCGCATTGGCCATGTGGGGCGCCGCACGCACTCGGTTTCTGCGTGTTTCAGGTCAGCTGTACTATGTGCCGCATACCTACACGGGTATTGCCGTGTCGTTGCTGTTTCTAGGCAGGTTGGTTTACCGCTTGATCCAGGTGTCCGGCAATATGCACGCTATCCATACGGCCGCCCCTGACTCGGCAAACCAAGCGTTTGCTCCGTCGAGCATGCTGCAAAGTCCGCTGACCCTCGGGCTGTATTTTGTTTTGATGGGATACTACGTTTGCTACTACAGCATGGTGCTGTGGAAGTCCAAACGAGTCGTCGCCGAGGAAGCCACGCTCAGTGCGCCGCTTCCCGGTGAACTGGAAAAACGCACCTAACGAGAGCCGGTGCTCAACTAGCGCAGCGTGATGACTACGGCGTAGGTGATGAGCAGAAATGTGATCATCAAGGCGCCGTTGCCCCATCGAGATACCATTTCAACCATGATAATTTCTCCACGTTTATCGCGGCCGGAACTTTACATTTCCCAGACAAAAAAATGCATGCCGCAAGTCTCAAAACTGCGGAAAAACAGCCGCTTTTTGCCGTGTTATGTCCTAAAGGAGTGCGGCGCAATTTGCGCCCGCAATCGGGTGATCCGATGAACCCCATGCAGATCAAAGTCTTGCTGTTCGGCGCCTCAGGAATGCTGGGAACCGCCGTCTTGCGCGAGTGTCTCGCCGATCCGCGGATTGCCAGGGTGGTGACCGTGGGGCGTACCGCTTCGGCTTTACATAGTGCGAAGCTCGAGGAGATTATTCACCCGGATCTATCAAATTACGACTCCATTGAATCCTCTCTCGGTGATTTTGATGCTTGTTTTTTTTGTCTCGGCGTCTCTTCCGCGGGCTTGAGCGAGGAAGACTATAGCCGCGTCACTTACGGCTACACGCTGGCGGCGGCAAACACTCTGGTTCGATTGGATCCGCGCATGACTTTTATCTACGTGTCAGGCGCCGGAACCGACAGCTCTGCGGCCGGGCGTGTCATGTGGGCGCGAGTCAAGGGCCGCACCGAGAATGCACTGCTCGCGCTGCCTTTCGCCGCCGCCTATATGCTGCGCCCGGGAATCATCCAGCCACTTCATGGCATCAAGTCGAAGACCCGAAGTTATCGCGTCTTTTACGCGATCTCGGCGTTTCTGCTGCCCGTGCTGCGCGCTGCATTTCCGAACCACGTGCTTTCTACCACGCAGATCGGCACGGCCATGTTGAACCTCGCCAAGCATGGCTATGACAAACGCATTCTGGAAACACGCGATATCCGCGCTGTCGCGGCGATGTAAAGGCAAGATATGCTAGGCTCTTGTCTGCATGAACATTTTACTGGTTGAAGATAGCGACGAAGTCAGCTGCATCACCGTTGAATACTTGCAGGAACTTGGGCACCAAGTGGTCGCCGTCGCGGAAGCGGAAAAAGCGCTTACCCGGCTAAAGAACGAGTTGTTCGATGCGGTCATGACCGACATCCGTTTGCCGGGCATGTCGGGAATTGAACTTGCGCGCTCGCTCGCCAAGAGCAATCCGAATCTTCCAGTGGTAATCGCCTCAGGATACGGCGCACTCAACCTCGAATTTCTCCTGGGCGAGAAGTTGCGCACCGTCCTGATGCTGCCAAAGCCTTATGACTTACCGGATCTCGAGCGCACTCTCAAGGAAGCCGCTGCGATCACGCGCGGACCCTAGCACGCCTGCGGATTGACATTCGGGGCAACTCACCGGCGTTGCGCCCAGCGTGTCGCTGAGAAGATCCATCAGCTCGTGCTCGTCGTCGTGAAATTCATCGACATAAAGCTTGTGCTTGCGCACCAGCTCGATGGCCAGCGCAAATGCGCTGGCCGTGTCGGCATCATCGTCGAAGTAAATCTGGCGATGGGTGGGACATGTTTTTAAAACGCGGGTCTGAAGTGCGATTTCAATCGCAATCGCCTGTTTCTTGTCCATGTTTTTTTTCTCTTTGGTTTTTTTACTCTTTGCGAATAGTGGTCTTGACGACCGTGGTGCGACCCATTCGATAGTCTTTGGGCGGTGTGTGGCCAATCACGCGCAGCGCGCGACGCCACGCCGCCGCTTGGGGCGCGGGCTCGGGCGGATCGTGCGGCGCCAATGGCGGTTGTTCCGGGCTCGCCGGAGTGGGAATATTTTCGCTTCGCATCATTCGCTCCTGATTTCGCACTGCATGCCAGCGAATGATGCGGCGGCTGCGCTGCGCGCAAGATCGGCGCAGCGCGA
>DATNKC010000463.1:0-3474 GCA_035603615.1 Steroidobacteraceae bacterium
GGCATGAGGCTCGTTTAAGATGGCCTCATAGTGGGGAGTTCGCAGGCCAAGGCCGAAGCCGGAGAGTTTCATCAGAATAGGGCCGGGCGGTGAAGCCCGGCCCCCAAATCAAAATGCTTCTATTAGCTCTTCGCCTTCGCCTTGGCAGCAGTGCAAGCGTCCTTGGTCATGGACACGAAGCCCTGACCCTTGCAGCTGTTCATCCCCTTGCAGCTGTTCTTCGCGGATTTGCACTCAGACATGCCCTTACAGGAATTGACGCCCTGACACTTCACGGTGGCGGCATCCGCTGCAAATGCAGTGGTGCTGATTGCGGAAGTGAACAGCATGGCGGCAGCGGCAGCCATGGCGGCGCTCGACAGTTTATTGATCTGCATTTTTGATTCCTCGAAAGTTTTGGAACGCAGCGGAATTGCTGCTCATGTAAAAGACCCGGCCAACGCCCTCATTATTACCCAATTATCTAAGCTGATGCCTGTTTCAATCAGGCGACAGCGGCCGCCGGATGGCGCCAAGGGAGCGCGAAAAATGACGGTTTCTTAATGTTGGCGGCGGGTGCATCCGATCGTGCCGGCGACTCGAACAGCATCTTATGCGGCCGCGGTTTCTATAGGTTTCTCTCCCCTAGTGATATACACCGGCCCGAGCAATCGTCAGGGAGGGGTTACTAGACTCGAGGTCCTAGTTCCGTCGGGCCTCGAGTCTACTAACCCCTCCCCGACGAGCGCCTAACTTATGTCATTCCCTGCATCATTGACTTCTCCTATGTTGTGCCCTAAAACCACTGCCACCAAATTCCGAGGGTATTGATATGAGTCCTACAAAGGTATTACTGGTCACTTTATGCATGGCGATGGGTGCTCCAGCCTTTGCAGACGAACCGACGCCGGCCGCCGCGACGTCGGCCACGCCGCCGAGCAGCACGGATACCTCATCCGCGGCGGCCGACAAAGCGGCGGCCGACAAAGCGGCAGCGGATAAAGCCGCAGCGGATAAAGCCGCAGCGGATAAAGCAAACGCCACAGGGGCGGGGGGCGTCACACCCGATCAAGCGAAAACGCTTCGAATTGCGGGCTACCACGCGAACAAACAAAAAGACGGCCAAGTGCTTTACTGCCGCTCCCAACCCAAATCGTATAGCTTGATCGAGGAAAAGGTGTGCGGCAGGCCCGAAGACATTTTACTGTCGATCGCCGCGAGTCAGGAACAGGTGAAGCAAATGCAGCGCGCGAATCACTAGCGCAGAAGTGTCGGCCTAAGCGCGTCGGTGGGGTATGCGCCCTAAAGCCATGGCCTGTCCTATCACGGGCCATTCTTTTGCGGCGCGATCGAGCCAAGCCAAGCCGCGATGAATCTCCGCTGCGTGCACGGCGCGCGCTTCCTTCAATATTTGGAGGCGCAGAGCCGCATCGTAGGCATACTCGGGCGCCTTGGAATAGCGGCGCATATCAGGCCCTTCCAGAATGGCGTTCGCCTCGGCGGCGGTCGCGTCAATGTCGAAATGGCGCAAGATGTCCAGCAGGGATGAGGGGTTGATCAGAAACTGATCGAAATCGACGTGCAGCAAGCGCGCGGCGCTCGATTCAGCCGCTTGCGCCAGCGCAGACATTTCGCATGCCCAACCCAGAGCCAAGGTTTCGCCCTCGCTGAGTTGTTCCACACGCCAGGGCTCGCATCCAATGCGCCGTTGCAGCCGCTGCAGTCGGCCCGGCGTCAGCACTTTCGCTTCTTGCCGCGAATTCGGGCCGCCGAGGATCGTGGCAATATAGCTCTCCGGCGAGACAAACATCATGATGGCTTTCGGTGACGAGGCGCGTGACAGAAGGGTCTCGCTCAGTTCGGATACGAAGCTGGAGGCCTTGACCACGGGAAGTACTCTTTCTTCAAATGTGCGCGAGAACAGCTGGAGCGTGCAGGTCAATCGCGCCTCGAAGCCGTCGCTGCCCCACGCGGCCGGCGCCTGCCTGGGCTCATTCTTGAGGTGCGCGAATCCGCGCAACAGCAGTGGCTCGCGCAGAGAGAAGGCGCACGCATGGGCACCGATGAGCCTCGAGAGCAGGGTGGAACCTACGTGCCCAATGTGGAAGATGAATCCCAAACGCTCCTTCAGCTGCGCAGCATCGATGGCTCGAGCGATCTCGGCCCACGGCACAGAGCGCGCACGGGTTTGCGGGTTCAATACTCGAGGATCGAGAAAGCTCGCTTTCTCATAGTCAGCCTTTGCCAGATGGATGAAGGACACGCTGTCGCTTCCCAGATCCATCGAGTAGGGGAATAGCTGCGGCGAGGCCACCGATTCCTGCAATTCGTTCATTGGCCGAGTTTCGCACCGGCGCGCCGCTTTCGCGAGCCGCCGTTTATACTTGGGCACCCATGGCTAAACAGACAAACCCAAAAGAATCCCATGAGGCGCTTCTCAGCGAAGCGCTGTTGCTCGATCGTCAGGGCCGAATACCCGAAGCGATTGCCGCCTATGAGCGCCTGCTCGAGAGTTGGCCCGCTCTGCCCGATTGCTGGTACAACTTGGCGGTACTGCAACGCAGAAGACGGCTGTTTTCCGCGGCGTTGAACTCGTATCAGCAGGCCCTTGATCGCGGTGTCAAGAAGCCCGAGGAGGTGCATCTGAATCGCGGCGTGATCTACAGCGATTACCTGCGTCAGGACGACGCCGCGGAGCGCGAACTAAAAGCCGCTCTTACCCACAATCCCAACTATGTTCCGGCGCTGTTCAACCTCGCCAATCTTCACGAAGACTATGGCCGCCGGCAAATGGCGGCGCGGGTCTACCAACGTCTCCTCGCTCTGGACCCGCAGTCGGCGCGCGCACTGGCGCGTTACGCGGGACTTCGGACCTATGAGAGTTTGAACGATCCTTTAATCGAGCGGTTGCGCCAAGTTCTTACGCGGACCGACATTACCTTGGCGGATCGCACCAGCCTCGAATTCGCGCTCGGTCGAGCGTTGGATGAATGTCAAGCCTATGCCGCGGCATTCGAGATGTATTCGGCAGCTAACATCCATAGTCGCCAAAGCGCCGCGGCCGGCACGGGGATCTATGACCGCGGGCTCGCGGAGCGATATACAGAGCGCCTGATCGCGGCATTTCCCCCCGCGTTGGCGGATGGTCCAAAGCCGGCCGCCGCCGGTGCAGCCACCACCGACATCACTGCGCAGGCGCTGCCGCGCCCGATATTCATTTGCGGGATGTACCGTTCGGGCTCGACGCTGACCGAACAGCTGCTCGCCGGCCATCCGCTGCTGGCCGCCGGCGGCGAAATCGACTTCCTGCCGAATGCGGTACAACTCGACTTGGCGCCCTTTCCCGAGTCGATTGGAGCCGTCCTACCGCAGCGGCTCAAAACCCTAGCCGCTGAGTATCGACAAACTCTGGGCGACATGTTTCCCGGGGCGGCTTATGTCACCGACAAACGCCCCGAGAATTACCTCAATATCGGTCTGATCAAGCGGCTGTTT
>DATNKC010000464.1:0-5106 GCA_035603615.1 Steroidobacteraceae bacterium
GTCGCCGAAAGTCATGTCGATCATCGTCAGCCGCTTGAAATAGTGGCTCACGATGAGTTCGTCCACCACGCCCATGCCGCCGTGCATCTGCACGGCATGCTGGCCGACCAGCCGCCCCGCTTGCCCGATGTAGGCTTTGGCCGCGGATATCGCGCGATGCCGCTCGGCTGCATCCTCGGAGTCGGCGTGGACGGCGGCGATGATGGCCATGGAGCGCGCCTGCTCCGCGGCGATGAGCATGTCGGCCATCTTGTGCTTCAGCGCCTGAAACGTGCCGATCGCGACGCCAAATTGCTTGCGCGTCTTGAGATAATTCAAGGTCGCTTGATTCAACGCATTGATGATGCCGACGGCCTCGGCGCACAGCGCGGCGATGGCCCGATCCACCGCCCGCTCGATGATCGGGAGCGCGCGGCCCGGCTCGCCGATCAGCGCTTCGGCGCCGAGCGCGACGTTCTCCAACAGCAGGTCCGCAGCGCGCGCACCCGATTGCGTCGGGTAGGCGGCGATGGTGAGTCCCTTCGCATCACGCGGCACCAAGAACAGCGATATGCCGTCGCGATCGCCGGCCTTGCCGCCGCTGCGCGCTGAGACGAGGAAATAGTCGGCGGAAGCGCCGTCCAACACCACGGTCTTTCGGCCGGAGAGGCGCCAGTTGCCGCTGCTCTGCTGTGCCGTGCAGGCAACGAAGGACAGGTCGTAGCGTCCGGCTGCCTCGTAAGCCGCCAGCGACAGCTTCAATTTGCCCGCCGCGATCTGCGGCAAAAGCTTTTCCTTCAGCGCGGGAGCGGCGGCGTCGCGCAGCAAGCCGCCGCAAGTCACGACGGTGCTCAAGAAGGGTTCGAGCAGCAATCCCTGCCCGAATTGTTCCATCACCAGCATGGTGTCGACCGCGTTGCCGCCTAAGCCCCCGAACTCTTCGGGAAAAGGCAAAGCCAGCAGCCCGAGTTCCGCATACTGGCTCCAGGCCTCGGCGGAATAGCCCAACGGGGAGGCGGAGAAGCCGCGCCGCTTGTCAAAATCATAGTCGCGGGAAATAAAGCGCTGCAGCGTGTCCTGTAGCGCCAGTTGCTCTTCGCTGTAATTGAATTCCATAGGTGCTCTTTTACAAACCGAGAATCATCTGCGAGATGATGTTTTTCTGGATCTCGGTGGATCCGGCGTAGATGGTCGTTTTGCGCTGATTGAAATATTGCCCGGAGATCGGCGGTGCATAGGAGCGGTAGTGCGCCCCGAGCAAGGGATTGCCGACCCAATCCATTTCGAGCGCTTCGCGCACGTAGGGCAGCGCGTCATGCCCCAGCGCATGCATCTTGAGTTCGGCGAGCTGCTGAATGATTTCCGAACCTTTGATCTTGAGCACCGAGACTTCCGGGCCCAGCGCCCGCTGTTCCTTGGCGGTGGCCGACAGCACGCGCAAATTGGTGATCTCGAGCGCCATCAGCTCCATCTCGACCTGGGCGATGCGGTCGCGGAAGCGCGAGTCCTCGATCAGCGGGCGGCCGTTCGACATTTGCTCTGCGGCGATCTCCTTGAGCTTCTTCAGCGCCCGCTTGCAAATGCCCACACCGGCATTGCCGCTGCGTTCGTGCGTGAGCAGGAATTTCGCGTACGTCCAGCCCTTGTTCTCCTCGCCGATCAAGTTCTGCACCGGGACTTTCACATTGTCGAAAAAAATGTCGTTAATCTCATGCTCGCCGTCGAGCATGATGATCGGCCGCACCGTGATGCCCGGCGACTTCATGTCGATCAGCAAGAACGAAATACCCTGTTGTTGACGGCCTTCGCTGCTGGTGCGCACCAGACAAAAAATCCAGTCCGCGAACTGGCCCATGGTGTTCCAGGTTTTCTGGCCATTGACGATGTAGTGATCGCCCTGGCGCACGGCGCTGGTGCGCAGCGAGGCCAGATCGGAACCCGAGCCGGGTTCGGAATACCCCTGGCACCACCAGTCCTCGCCGGACAGAATCCGCGGCAAAAAGTATTCCTGCTGCGCGGCATTGCCGAAAGTCTGCATCACCGGCGCGAGCATTTTCAAAGAGAAGGGGTTTTGTCCCGGCGCGCAAGCATCAGCGCGTTCCTCCTCGAAGATATGCTGTTGCACGATATCCCAACCCGTGCCGCCGAAGGACTTGGGCCAATTCGGGGCGCCCCAACCTTTGCGGAACAGAATCTTCTGCCAGCGCACCATATCGTCCTTCGAGATGCGCCTCCCCAGCTGCAGCTTGGTGCGAATGTCCGTGGGCAGCTCGGCATCGAAAAATGCGCGCACTTCGGCGCGAAATTTCTGCTCTTCCGGATTGTATTTAAGATCCATATTGCTTCCCTCTTAAAGGCGCTTCAAACCGTGACGACGATTTTGCCGCGCGCCGAGCGCGAACCTAAGCGGGCAATCGCCTCGCCGCCGCGCGCCAGCGGAAACCGCTCGGTCACGGCCGGCTTGATTTTACCATCCAGATACAGCGCCATGAGCGCGGCAACGTTGGCCGCGTGCAGCGCCGGATTGCGCTGGGTGAACTCGCCCCAGAACACGCCGACAATTTCGCAACCCTTGAGCAAGGGCAGATTGAGCGGCAACTTCGGGATGCCTGCGGTGAAGCCCACCACCAAATGGCGGCCCTGCCAGGCGATGGCGCGCAGCGCCGCCTCGCTGTAATCGCCGCCGATCGCATCGTAAATGACATGCGCACCCTGCGCGCCGCACGCCGCCTTGAAACTGTCGGTCAGCGCGCGCGCGGCAATCTTGTCTAGCGGGCCTTGAGGGTACTGCACGCCCTCGTCGGCGCCGTGTTCGCGCGCCAGCGCCAACTTTTCCGCGCTCGAGGCCGCCGCGATGACACGGGCACCCATCGCCTTGCCGAGTTCCACGGCCGCGAGTCCCACGCCGCCGCCGGCACCGAGCACCAGCAGATTCTCGCCGGCTTTTAGGCGAGCGCGGTCCTGCAAGGCGTGTTGCGAGGTGCCATAGGTCAGGAGCAGCGCCGCGGCCTGCTCGAAGGGCATGGCATCCGGAATCTTCCAGCAGTTCCCGGCTTGCGCGATGGCCATCTCCGCCATGGCGCTGCGCACCGGGCTGACCAGAACCCGATCGCCGGTCTTGAGAGTCGTCACGCCCTCGCCCAAGACTTCAACCACGCCGGCGAGTTCGCCGCCCGGCGAAAATGGCCTTGGCGGCTTGATCTGATACAGATCCTGGATGATCAAGAGATCGGGAAAATTGACGCCCACGGCACGAACGCGAATGCGTACTTCGCCGCGTCCGGGCTGCGGATCTGGAACATCTTCCAACGTGAGCGTGTCCGGACCGCCGGGCAGTCGGCTGAGGAGTGCTTTCATGAGGAGGTCGCCATGGTGGAGGTCGATTTTGCATTTTCGCGTTCTTGCAGCTCGCGCCACATGATCTTGCCGGAACCGGACTTCGGCAGCGCATCGACGAACTCGATGAGGCGCGGCACTTTGTAGGCCGCCATGTGCTCTCGGCACCAGTCGATGATCGCCTGTGCTTCGACGCGATCGCGCCACTCGGCGCGCGGCACGATCACGGCCTTGACCGTCTCGCCGCGATGCGCGTCCTTGGCGCCGATGATGCAAGCCTCCTGGACCGCCGGGTGCTGGTACATGAGCGATTCAACTTCGGTGGGCCACACCTTGTAGCCTGACGCGTTGATCATGCGCTTCAGCCGATCGACGATGAAGAAGTAACCATCCTCATCCATTCTGCCGAGATCGCCGCTGCGGAAAAAGCGCTTACCGTCGAGTTCGATGAAGACCTGCGCGGTATCCTCGGGCTTGTTCCAGTAGCCTAGGAATACTTGCGGCCCGTGCATGATGATCTCGCCGACCTCTCCGGGCGGCAATTCGCGCAACGTCGTGGGATCGATAACTCGCGCGTCCGTATCAAAAATAGGGATTCCGAGGCACTGCTGCTTGGCATGATCGGCAGGATTGATGTGCGTGGCGCCAATGGTCTCCGTCAATCCATATCCTTCAACATAGGTGATGCCGACGTTCGCCAGGCGCTGCGCCACCGCCGCCGGCATGGCCGCCCCGCCGCCGCTCAAGCGGCGGATCGATGACAAATCGTACTTCTCGATGTTGGGATTCAAGAAAAAATCCTGAATCATGGTGGGAATGGCGGTCCAGCTCGTCACCTTGTAGCGCTCAACGCATTGCGCCGCGACTTCGCGGTCCCAGCGAGGCAGCAGCACCATGGTATTGCCCGTGAAGAGCGGTCCGTTCAAGCCGCCTTGCATACCGGTGACATGAAACATCGGCGCGACCGCCAACAGCGTCAGTTCAGGCTGCATCGCAAACCACTGCATACCGCCCACCGTGGTGTGCATCACGGAGCGGTGCGTATGCATGCAGCCCTTGGGCTGTCCCGTCGTACCGGAGGTATAGGGCATCACGCACAAATCGTCCGGTCCCGCGGTCAGCGGGCCGGGCTTCAAGTCTGCCGCCAACACATCTTTCCACAACGCCAGTCCCGGCGCCTGATAGTCGATGCGCGGGGCGGTGATGAACTCCGGCACCGCCAAAGTGGTCGCCTCTTTCAGGTAATCGGAATACGCGGCGACGATCACATGTTTGAGCTCTTGGCTCTTGAGCAGCGGCTCGACGCGCGAGTACAGCTCTTGCGACACCAGCAGCGTGTTGGCGCCGGCATCCTGGGCATAGCGCAGGATTTCTTGCGTGAGGTTCATGGGGTTCAACGGCACCACCACGGCGTTCGCACGCAGAATGCCGTAGTAACCGATCATGAACTGCGGGCTATTCTGCATGAGCAGCAGCACGCGATCGCCCTTGCGCACGCCGCAACGCTGCTCCAAGTAGCCCGCGACCCGTTCCGCCTCGTTGTGAAATTCCGCGAAACTCACCTTCGTGTCGTAGTAGATCAGGAACGGCTTGTTGGGAAAGCGGCGCGCCGATACTTCGGCGTTGTAGAACATATTGGTGGCCGGCGCGCACAGATTATGCATCGCCTGACTCGGCCAGAATTTGAAATGCGCGTTTGCCATTCGCTTAAGCCTTGGGCCGATAGCGCGACAGCTCCAGCTTGCCGATCTGCTCGCGGTGCACTTCGTCCGGGCCGTCCGCGAGGCGCAG